>JASHYE010000307.1 GCA_030043155.1 Candidatus Acidiferrales bacterium
TGGTGCAGATCAGCACCACCACCGCGAGCGCAATTTCGCCTGCCACGAAAATGCGGCGCAGCCGTGCGCTGCGGCCTCCTGCCGAAGTCTTCCCCGACGCCTCCTTCAGAGCTTGATTCAAATCCACACCGGAACTTTGAAATGCCGGCGCCAATCCAAAAATAATTCCGCAGAGCAGCGCGATTCCGAGCGTGAAACCCAGTGTCGTCCAATCCATATTCACCTGGCCGTAATTCACCAGGTATCCGCGAATGCGCCCCGGAATCTGCGCCTCAATCCAGCCCATTCCCCACATTCCAACAAAGATTCCGGCGGCGCCGCCAAAAGAAAACAGGAGCAGGGATTCGGTGAGCAGCTGGCGAATCAGTCTTCCGCGTGTTGCGCCAAGAGCGCCCCGCACGGCCATTTCCTTGGTGCGCTGCGTGGCGCGCGCGAGCATCAGATTCGCCACGTTCGCGCAGGCAATCAGCAGAATCAGTCCAACCAGCCAAAAGCAGATCTCCAGCTCCGGCACGCCTTCGTTGTCTCCGATGGACTTAACCATCGGCGTGAGCACCATGGTCATGTCCGTGTCTGTCTTTGGATATGCTTTTTGAAGCTGCGCGAAGATCGCTGTCGTTTCTGCGGCGGCTTGCTGCTGCGTTACATTGGCCCTCAGTCTGCCAAATGATTCGAACCAGGAACTATTGCGGTCCGCGCGTTCGGCAGATGTGAGCGCGAGCGGAGTCCAGATGTTGGAAATTCCCACCAGCGGAAACAGAAATTTTCCGGGCATCACGCCTACGACCGTGTACGCTTCGTCGCTGATGTCGATGGCGCGGCCGATAATCTTCGGATCCTGGCCGTAACGGCTCTTCCACAGTCCTTCGCTGATGATGGCCACGTGCGGCGCGCCGGAAGCGTCGTCAGCGGGTGTAAATGTGCGCCCAAGCAGCGGCTTCGCGCCCAGAGTATCGAAGAAATTCCAGCTCACGCGTCCGCCGTCGACAAGCGCTGGCAGCCCATTGCCGGTCAAGTTAAAGTCCCAGCCAGTGTATGCCGCGGTTTGCGTAAAGGAAGTCTGCTGCTTCTGGAAATCCAGAAAATCCGCCGTGGAAGTGACCGCGTCTTGCGTCCAGCCCTTTTTGGCGTTATGCGCCTGCAAAACGATCAGCCGTTCCGGTTGAGGATAAGGAATGGGCTTGATTATCCACGCGTCGATGTAGCTGAAAATTGCGGTGTTCGCGCCAATGCCCAATCCCAACGTCAGAACCGCAATGGCCGCAAACGCCGGAGACTTGTGGAGCGTGCGGAGAGCATAAGTAATGTCTTGCCACGGTGTCTTCACGGGCTACACTCCTCCTCAGACTGCGAGTTGAACAGGCAGATTCCCTTCCGAAGACTGAGGCCGCAAGTAATTATGTATCAACAAGATGTATGGCCGACGGCAGGGGCAAACGAAGCCACTTGTTCATTTACGGGAGGCAGATGCGCGCTATCGGACAGTATTTCTACTCATAGCGCAGGGCCACCATCGGATCGACCCGCATCGCGCGTCGCGCGGGAACGTAGCAGGCCGCGAGCGCAACCAGCGAAAGCAAAATTGCGACGCCCGCAAATGTGACGGGATCCTTGTCGCCTACACCATACAGAAATTCAGAGAGCAATTGCGACAACGCGAGCGCCGCGGCGATGCCGACTGCCGCACCGATCACCACCGCGCGCATTCCTTGCACGATCACCAGCCGCAGCACGTCACCGCCCTGCGCACCCAGCGCGACGCGAATGCCGATTTCGTGCGTCCGCTGTGCGACCACGTAAGCCAGCACGCTGTAAATTCCCACTGAGGCGAGCACCAGCGCGAGAATGCCGAACAGTCCCAGCAACAGTGAACGGAAGCGTGCATCACTTTCCGTGTTGGAAATAGCCGATGACATCGATTGTAAATTGTCCACCGGCAGCGCCGCATCCATCTCGTGAATTTGCTCCCGCAATGCACCGGCGAGCGCGGCGGGGTCGCCTTTCGTGCGAAGAACCAGCGTCATCGTCCACCACGGCTCCTGCGCGTATGGGAAATAGAGCATGGGCGCGGCAGCATCGGATAGAGCCTTGTCCTTTTCATCCCCGACGACTCCAACGACTCGCTCAATTGGAGTCGTACCATCCGGCGCGAAAACCTTTATATTCTTTCCGACAGGATCGTCGTTCGGGTAATAGCGATCCGCCAGCGCTTTATTGATGATCACGACCTTTGGCGCATCCGCAATCGTGTCGCTTACCTCGAATTCACGTCCGCGAAGGAGCGGCGTGCGCATCAGTTGGAAATAGCCGGGCGTGACCCAGTGCCCCGACGCTGACGGTGCACTGAAATGCGTGGGTTCCGGCCGATCAGCTCGTATAAAACCACATCCAACATACGAGCCGGTAAACGGGAGCGGAAGTCCCGCGCCGGCACTTTCCACGCCGGGGAGAGACCTCATTCGATCAACCGCTTGCCGGAAAAATGCGCTCCACTCCTCCGGTTTCGTATATTGCGCTTGTGGCAGCAGAACATCAGCTTTGAGAAGATGGCTCGCATCGAACCCCGGATTCGTCTGCGCCAGCCGATAAAAACTTTTCAAAAGCAGCCCCGCGCCAATCAGCAATACGGTGGCAAGAGCCACTTCCACACTGACAAGAACGCTCCGAATATGGCGCCGCTTTGCGCCCCCCGTGGAACCGCGGCCGCCTTCTTTCAGCGCTTCATTCACGTCCACTTCCGACGATTGCCACGCTGGCGCGAGACCAAAAATCACGCCTGCAAGAACGGACAAGCCAAACGTAAATGCGAGAACCCATCCATCCACGGAAATTGTGGTCAAATGAGGGAGATTATCGGAGGCAAGCGTCTTAATTCCGGCGAGCCCCCAATAGGAAAGCAGCAATCCCGCAAGACCCGCGATAATCCCCAGCAGCACGCTTTCCGTAAGAAGCTGGCGGAAAATGCGCGCGCGTCCCGCGCCAAGCGCAATTCGAACGGCGATTTCCCGCGTCCGTCCAGTGGCGCGCGCGAGAAGCAGATTTGCGATATTGGCGCAGGCAATCAGCACCACCAACCCTACCGCGCCGAGAAGAATCAACAACGCAAGCCGTGCATCGCCGAGCAATGATTTTTGGAGGCTTTCAACATTCACGCTGCGACCGCTTCGAAGCGTGTATTGCTTGGTAAGAGCCTCGTGGATGACATTCAGATCTGCCTGCCCTTGCGCAATACTCACCCCAGGCTTCAACCGTCCGACAACGCTCAAGAAGCTTGCCTGACGGATGTCGACCCATTTCGCAAAGTTGTCGCTCTGGCGAATCGGAATCCAAAGCTCCGTGCGCGGGAGCTGGTCCGGAAAATTGAACGACGCCGGCAGGATCCCGACTACCGTGAAAAGCTCGTCGTTGAGCTTGATGGTTTTGCCAACGATATTCGGATCAGCGCCGAGCCGGCTGCGCCAGAGGCCTTCGCCGATGTCCGCAACGCGCGGCGCTCCCTTCACGTCATCCGACGGCTGCAGCGTGCGGCCAAAGAGCGGCTTGACGCTGAACACCGGGAAAAATCCTGAACTCACAATGCCCGCAGAAATGATCGTGGGCTCGCCATCGCCAGTAAGCGTGAAACCATCCGCCTGGTATGCCCCCAGGGCCGCGAACGAATGCGCTTCGCGCGCCCAATCCATCGCATTCAAATAACCCACATTGTCTGGGCCCTGAGGCGTCTTGAGGTTGACTGCAACGATCCGATTCGCGTGAGGGTACGGCAGCGGCTGCAAGACCACAGCGTTGACCACAGAAAAAATCGCCGTATTCGCGCCAATGCCGAGCGCGAGTGTGATGATCGCGACAGCCGTAAACGCCGGCGCTTTCGCCAGCATTCGCACTGCGTATCGAAGATCCTGCGCTAGCGTCCTCATTATTCACCTCGTGAGCAATTCGTAGGGGCGAGGCTTGCCTCACCCGGGCGACTCAAAGGTCGGCCCCTATGACAAAATTATTCATAGTGCAGCGCCACCATGGGATCCACTTTCATCGCCCGCCTCGCCGGGATGTAGCACGCCGCGAGCGATACCGCGACCAGCAAAATCGCGACACCTGCGAACGTCAGTGGATCGGTGGCGCTCACGCCAAAAAGCAAGCTCGACATCAGCCGCGTCAGCCCGAGCGAAGCGCCAACGCCAATGGCGACGCCAATCAGCGCCAATTTCAGTCCGTGCGCGAGAACGAGCCGCATTACTCCACTCGGCTCCGCGCCGAGCGCCATGCGAATGCCGATCTCGCGCGTGCGCTGCGTCACGGAATAAGAAATCACGCCGTAAATTCCCACGAGCGCGAGCAGTAATCCGAGCCCGCCGAAAAGCCCAAGAAGAAAAGTCTGATAGCGAGGCTCCGCGTTCGATGCCGAGACTAGTTGCTCCATCGACTTAACGTCTGTGACCGCCTGCTCTTTGTTGATGGACCAAATTCGCTCCTCTATCGCGGAGAGGGCTGCCAGCGGATCGGATTTCGTCCGCACAACGAGCGAAATGCCACCGGCATCGTCCGCCTGGTACAACGGCATAAAAAATTGCGGCTCGGGCTTTTCGTTGGCTGCCTGATCGCGAAAATTCCCGACTTCGCCGACAATTTCGCCCCACTCCTTTTTATCCGCGGGGCCCGTCATCATGCGCTTGCCAAGGGGATTTCCCTTGCCAAAAAATCTCTGCACGAAGGCTTCATTGACGATGTAGACGGGTGGCGCGCCGGCTCTGTCCGCATCGGTGAAATAGCGGCCGGCAATTAAAGGAATGCCGAGCGCCTCAAAATAGCCCGGCGTGGCGCGATTCGCTTCCGTCGAGGGCGGCTGCGAATCTTGCGGCGTTGACTCCAGACGAAAGATGGATTCGCCTTTTGTGCCGGAAAAAGGCGCGTACCAGGATCCACCCGCGCTTTCGACGCCGGGGATTCCGCGCGTTAAAGAAACGATTTGGCTGAAATAGGGGACGAACTTTTCTGGCTTGGCCGCTTCCCCATTCGGAAAACCGATGGCCATGGTGAGCACATGATCAGGGCGAAAACCGAGATTCACGCTGCGCAGGCGCGCGAAGCTGCGAAGAGCCAGCGTTGCTCCAATCACCAGCGTAAGCGCCAGAGCGACTTCGCCGACAACGAGCACTTGGCGCAGGAATTTGTGCCGCGCGCCGGAAGCTCCGCTCTGTGCGCCCGCCCCTCCTTCTTTAATTACGGAACTTAGTTCCTGGCGAGATGCGAGAATTGCCGGCGCCAGTCCAAACAAAATCCCTGCAAGAATCGATGCTCCGAGCGTGAACCACAGCACAGCCTGGCTGATGGCGAGATCTTCGACTCGCGGCGTATCCGGCGGGAGCAGGTTGCGCAGTGCCGAGACTCCCCAGGAGGCCAAGAGCAATCCGCATGCCCCGCCGACGAGCGCGACCAGTAAACTTTCTACGAGTAACTGACGGACTAATCTGCGACGCGTCGCGCCCAGGGCGGAGCGGATGGCCAGTTCGCGGCGGCGCGTCCATCCACGCGACAAGAATAGATTGCCCACGTTCGCGCAAGCGATCAGCAACACGAATCCAACAGCTCCAAGGAGAATTAGCAGCGGCAAGCGCGCGTCGCCGACGGCGTCCGTTTGCAATGGGTCCACGTGGAAGCTCCAAAACTTGTTGGTATCGGGATAGGTCTTCGCGAGCCGCGCCGCAATCGCATCGAGATCCGCTTGCGCCTGGCCTGGCTTAACGCCGGGCAAAAGCCGCGCCACCGCGAAGTAATACCGGTTCGCTCGATCCCCGAATTCTTTTTGCGTAGGCGCAAGCGGCACCCACAGCTTCTCGTCGGCGCTGAAGGTGGACCCAACATGTTGCTCCGGCGGCAGGATACCCACAATCATGTACGGCTGGTCGTTGAGCATGATGCTTTTGCCAAGCATTTGCCGGTTGCCGCCGAACTGTTTCTGCCAAAACTCATAGCCCAAAATCGCTTCGTGGCCCTGCCCCGGCTGCATTTCCGCAGAAGTGAAGATGCGCCCATAAAGCGGCTTCATACCAAGCAGCGGAAAAAACGCGGTGGACACTTGCGTGGCGTCGATCTGCTGCGGCGCACCCGCGCCGGTTAGGGTCACCGTGACGCCGTTGTACGGCGCGATCTCCTCAAAAACATGGTTCTGTTTTTTCACGTCAGCGAGGTCCGTCAGCGACATCCCCATGTCAGGAAAATCGAAAATTTTGCTCCTACCCCAGACGTCAACAAGCTGATTCGAATGTGGAAAAGGCAGCGGCCGCAGCAGCGACGTGTAAACAACCGAGAAAATCGCCGTGTTCGCGCCAATGCCAAGCGCAAGGGTGAGGACAGCAATTGCAGCGAAGCCCGGAGATTTCAGCAGCGTGCGAATCGCGTACCGCACATCCTGAAGCAGCGTGCTCATCGTTCACCTCGAAATTTCCCGTCGTAGGGGCGAGGCTTGCTTCGCCCGGGCGACCAGGCCCGGGGTCCCCAGACGCTGGTGTTTAGCGTTTGGGGTGGAAGGGTCGCCCCTACGAAGGACTCACTCATATCGCAGCGCAATCATTGGATCGACGCGCGTCGCGCGATGCGCGGGAATATAGCAGGCCAGGAGCGCGATCGCGAAAAGCAGAACAGCCGCGCCCACAAAGGAAACGGGGTCAGCAGCGCTGACGCCATACAGGATGCTTCGCATGGCACGCATGAGCAGAAGTCCCGCAACGATGCCTGCTGCCGCGCCGATGAGCGCGAGCCTCGCTCCCTGCGCGAGAATCATTTTCAAAACATCAACGCGCCGCGCGCCAAGAGCCATGCGAATTCCAATTTCGTTGGTACGCTCCGTGACGCTGTAGCTGATTAATCCGTACAGGCCAATCGCCGCGAGCAAAATGGCGAGCGCCGCAAACACCGCGAGCAAATTCGTGGCGAAGCGCTGCGGGCCAAGCGACTCACC
>JASHYE010000308.1 GCA_030043155.1 Candidatus Acidiferrales bacterium
AATCCCCACAGCACGCCGTGCAGCCAACTCCCACGCTGCGCACCATCGTGCTCGATCCCGGGCATGGCGGCGAAGACACGGGCGCACGCGGGCCTTCGGGAGTCGCGGAAAAAGACGTTGTGCTGCAATTTGCAAATGATGTTGCGGGCGCGCTGCGTAGCGAAGGGTTCCAAGTGGTGCTCACGCGCACCGGCGACACAAATCCGTCGCTCGATGATCGCGATGCTACGGCGAACGCGCAAAGCAACGCGATTTTCATCAGCCTGCACGTCGGCTCGGCAGGAACGGTCGGCACGGTGCGAACGTATACATATCTTTTTCCGTCGACGCCGCCACCCGCGCCCGCGAATCCGCTGAACGCAGCGAATTCTGAGCCAGCGCCAGCGCCTCCGCCCGGATTTTTGCTTTGGAACGAAGCGCAAAAGCCGTTTGTGGCGCAGAGCGTGAAGCTTGGCGATTTGATTCAAGTGGAACTGGCGCAGAAATTCAAAGGCTCGCCGGAAATGTCGAGCAGCGCGCCGGTCGCGGTGCTGCGGTCGGTTGCGGCGCCGGCGGTTGCGGTGGAAGTTTCGAGCGTAGCAGCGGATTCCACGAAACTGGAATCCATGAGCGCGGACTTGGCTTCGTGCATTGCGCGTGCGGCTGCGGCCTACAAAACGATTTACGTGCCGGAGCCACAGTGATGAGTCGCCAACTGCAAATTATTTTGATTGTGGTGTTGTCAGCGGTGCTCGCGGCGCTTTTCTCTTTGCACGCAGTGCACCGGCGCGTCGCCCGCGCTGAACCTGCGCAAGCGGTGGAAGAGCAGGAGCGCCGCGCGGTGATTGCTCCTCCGGTTTCCACGATGACGGACGTGCAATCGAGCGCGCAGATTTTCTGGATTTCCGCAACGCAGCCGGACCGACTCGCACCGGTGATTGTGCAATTGCCGCTTTCGTCCGATCCCGCGGAGCGCGCGAAACAATTACTGAACGAGCTCATCTCGAATCCGCCGACGCCCGCGCAGCGCACACTGCCGCAGGCCGCGACGGTGCTCGATTTTTATGTTCTTGAAGATGGAACGGCGATTGCGGATTTCTCGGAGGAAATTTCGTCGGAAATGCCGTCGGGAATTTTGAGCGAGTGGCTGGCGGTCACGTCGATTGCGCAAACGCTCGCGGCAAACGTCCCTTCGATCACGCGGCTGAAGATTCTTGTTCACGGACAGGAAGCACAAACGCTGTCGGGCCACATTGATCTCTCAAATTACTTTGATGTGCGCGCCGCTGCCGCGCCGGCGTTGCCGATTAACTCACCGAAATAAAATCGCGTGGTTGCGGGGCGCGGCTGCGATTGACAGATGTACGCGAGGCGGTCACACTGAAGCAGCATTTCTCAGTTGGAAGCTGTCTCACGGGTGGATTGGGGCGACGAAGAAAACAGTGCCTCAGGGGCTAAAGCCCAGTTTACTTTGCGCGTGAATGTCGGAGCTGAAGCCTGTCTGCGCAGGCAGACTCCGACCCCCTAAAAGCCGTTGACGAGACGGCACGAGGAAAATTTGCGAAGCGACAGGCGGGCAGCGGATCAATTGCGACCGGTGAAATTGACGCCGGATTTTGTGTCCACGGCGGAAGGCAGCGTGCTGATTGAAGCGGGACGCACGCGCGTGGTGGCCACGGCGACGATTGAAGACGGTGTGCCGCATTTTTTGAAGGGGCAGGACAAAGGCTGGGTCACGAGCGAATACGGAATGCTGCCGCGCGCGACGGACCGGCGCACTCCGCGCGAAGCGGCGAAAGGAAAACAGTCGGGTCGCACGCAGGAAATTCAGCGGCTGATTGGACGCGCGTTGCGTTCGGTGACAGACCTCGATGCGCTCGGCGAACGCACGGTGTGGATCGATTGCGACGTGATTGAAGCGGACGGCGGAACGCGAACGGCGTCCATTACGGGCGCATTTGTCGCCCTGGCGCTGGCGTTCGAGCGCATGAAGGCTGCCGGAATTCTGACAAAAATTCCGCTGGTGGATTCCGTTGCGGCGGTAAGCGTTGGAATTGTGAAAGACGAACTGCTGCTCGACCTTGCGTACGACGAAGATTCGCAGGCGCAAGTGGACATGAATGTGGTGATGACAGGCGCGGGACAGCTGGTGGAAGTGCAAGCGACTGCGGAGGGACGCCCGTTCACGTCCGAGGAAATGCAGCAACTGATGCGGCTCGCCGCTTCGGGGATCCGGCAGATCAGCGAAGTACAGCGGGAGCTGCTGCATCTGAATTTCCGCGCTCATGCGCGTTAAGCTGCTGCTGGCGTCTTCCAACCAGGGCAAGCTTCGCGAATATGCCGCGCTTGCCGCAAATGATTTTTCGCTCGAACTTTTGCCGCGCTTTTCTGAGTTTCCGCAATTTTCCGAGGACGCCCCCACCTTTGCCGAAAATGCGGCAGGAAAGGCGCTGCACTACAGCCGATTCACAAGCGAAATTGTGTTTGCGGATGATTCCGGGCTCGCGGTTCCGGCGCTCGGGGGCGCGCCCGGCGTGCGCTCGGCGCGATACGCGGGCGAAAAGGCGACGGACGCGGAGCGCAATGCGAAACTGCTGGGGGCGCTGTGGGGAAAACGCGGCGAGGAGAGACGCGCGAAGTTTGTTTGCGTCATCGCGGCGGCGAAAGCGGGGAAAATGCTGGCGGTTGTGTCCGATTGCGTCGAAGGCGTGATTGCCGATGAGCCGCGCGGAGCAAATGGATTCGGATACGACCCGCTATTTTATTTTGCGCCGCTCCAGAAAACATTTGCAGAGATCAGCGCTGCTGAAAAAAATCAGCTGAGCCACCGCGGAAAGGCGTTTCGCAAACTGCGCGAGGCCCTACTCCGCGTTGCCTCAAGATAAACAAGCAGCGCCCGTACGAAAAGCAAAGATTCCCACCCTTCGCAACTGCAGCGAAGGATGGGGCACCCGAAATGCAAAACTCGCAGAACTTCGCGCCAAGAACGCGAAGCTCTGCGCTACAAAGGCAAAGCGTCGAGGCGAGATCCTTCGCTGCGCTCAGGATGACAAACTAAGGCAACTGCGGCGCAGAATTTTGCCGCATCCGATGAGCACGCCGGTGAATCTAAGTTTAGGTTGTGGCGAAACCCATGAAGGGGTAAAAAGGAAGCAGGCCTTCCGGGAGTTCCCATGCCAATCGCAAAAATGGCGAAGGAGTCTCTGCAGCCGCTGCTAGAGCGGCTGGCGGAAGCGCGCAAGCGAACGGATGCGCTCTTTGCGGTTGTCCGTCCAGAGGCGATTTACGAACGGCCTATTCCTGAGCGCCACCGGCTGATTTTTTATCTTGGACATCTGGAAGCGTTTGATTGGAATTTGATCGCCCGCGATGCCCTACATCATCCAAGCTTTCATGCGGAGTACGAGCAATTATTCGCTTTCGGAATCGATCCGGTGGATGGGCAGCTCCCGCATGACGTGCCGAGCGATTGGCCGGTTGTCGATGAAGTCCGCGCATACAACAAGCGGCTGCGGGAGCGAATTGACGCGACGCTGAGCGAACCTGCGAGCCAGCTGCCAGAAGCCATTGCAAATGGAACATTGGTGAATGTCGCGATCGAACACCGGCTGATGCACGCAGAGACGCTGGCGTATTTGCTGCACCAATTGAATTATGAGCAGAAAAATGCGCCCAGCGATTACAAATCGGCAGCGACGAGCGGTGCGGGCGGCACTTCTATCGCGAACAGCATGGTGCAAATTCCCGCCGGCACAGCGACGCTTGGATTGCGGCACGGCAGCGGGCGCTTTGGATGGGACAACGAGTTCGAGGAAAATCGCGCGTCCGTGGAGCAGTTCCGCATCTGCGCGTATCCAGTGACGAATGGCGAATTTCTGGAATTTGTGAATGCGCGCGGCTATGAAAATGATCAGCTCTGGCGGCTCGACGATTGGAACTGGAAGAGTACGGAGCAGATTTCGCACCCGCTGTTCTGGAAAAA
>JASHYE010000309.1 GCA_030043155.1 Candidatus Acidiferrales bacterium
GGGCGATTCTCTTTTTCCTCGCTTCCAAGAGCGCAAATGCAACGAGCTTGCCTCCGAGGCCCTTGCCGCGAATTTCCCGCCGGGCCGCCAGCGAACGAATTTCGGCGAGCCCTCCGACGTAGTTCTCAAGGCAAACGCAGCCGGTAATCTGGCGTTTCTCTTCGACCACCAGGAAGCTGGAAATCTGTTCGCGAACATTCTGGAGCGTGCGTGGCAGCAACGTGCCTTCAGCGGCATAATCTGCTATCAACGCATGAATTGCCTCAGCGTCGGAAAAGCGTGCTCTCCGAGCTCTCAATTTTTCTTCTCCGCAAGCGCCAGGCGTTCCTTGGCGTCATTCAAAGCATTTCGCACCGCAGCAGGAGCAGTGCCGCCAACTGCATTTCGTCGGCTCAGAGACACATCGACGGTAAGCGCCCGCGCGAAATCCGAATCAATTGCGGAGCTGTATCCTCTCAATTTCTCGAGCGGCCACTCGGAGAAGCGCGAGGCCTCGCGTTCGCTGTCGTGCACGAGTTTTCCTACAGTTTCGTGCGCCTGCCGGAAGGGCACGCCCTTTCGAACCAGGTAATCCGCAGCCTCGGTAGCGACCAATCCTTCATCTTGTACGCTTTCTCGCAATTTGCTCTCGTTGAACTTCGTCGCTGCAATTGCGCCGGCGGCGATTTTCGTCATCGCCACAGTCTGATCGTGCGCGTCAAAGAGCGGCTCTTTGTCTTCCTGCAAATCTCTCTGATAGCTGGAGGGCAATCCCTTCAAAGTGACGATCAGGCCAACGAGCGCTCCGGCCACTCGCCCGCTCTTTCCGCGTATCAGCTCCCACGCATCGGGGTTTTTCTTCTGCGGCATCAGGCTGCTGCCGGTCGAATATTCGTCTGGCAGAATTACGAATCCAAAACCGGGTGAAGCAAAAAGAATCATGTCCTCTGCCAAACGAGATAAATGGCCCGCCAAAACAGTCATCGCAAAGAGATAGTCGAGCGCGAAATCGCGTCGGCCGACAGAATCAAGGCTGTTGCGAGTTACTCGCGCAAATCCCAAATCCTTCGCCAGAGCTGTGCGATCGACCAGAAAGGCGCACCCCGCCAGCGCACCAGTGCCGAGCGGGCATGCATCGGAGGTGTTTCTCGCGAATTCGATGCGGTCCAGGTCATGGAAGAACGCTTCCGCATGCGCCATGAGGAAATGAGAAAGCAAAATCGGCTGCGCCGACTGCATGTGAGTCATGCCCGGCATCGGGCATCCAAAATATTTCTCGGCCAGGCCGATCGTGGCTCCGATTAACGCGCAGGTGGCGCGCCGGAGCTCAGTCGCAGCTTCTTTCACGAACATACGGAATTCTGTGACCACCATTTCATTCCGGCTTCGCCCCGAATGAAGCTTTTGTCCCAGCGGCCCGAGCATCTCGATCAGCGCGGATTCGACAAAATGGTGCACATCTTCCGCAGGAGAATTCTTCAGCCAGTCCGCTTCCGTATTCGCGCGTTTTTGAATTTGGTCCAATGCTGCGCGAATCCGTTCGCCCTCTGCGCTGCTCAGTATTCCGCAGCGCTCCAGTGCGCCAGACCATGCCCGATCGAGCTTCAATTCAAAGGGAAGCAATCTCTTATCAAAATCAAACGAGCGCTCGAACTCGTAGAACGCACGGTTCGGCTCCTGCTCGAACCGCCCGCCCCACATTTTTTTCTGCGCCGCTTCGCTCAACGAGCTTCGCCTTTTGCAGCGGGGATGGTGATGGGCAGCGCAAACAAGTTGATGAATCCCTCGGCGTCTTTCGGGTTATAGCCGGTCATGGTGAAGCTCGCGAGATTGGTCCGGTAGAGCGAATACGATGATTCGCGCGAGGTGACGTTCACATTGCCTTTGAAGAGGCTCAACCCAACCGTGCCCGTTACGCGCTTCTGCGAAGATTCGAAAAATGCGTCCAGCGCTTCGCGCAGCGGCGTGAACCACATTCCGTAGTAAACCATTTCCGCGTAGCGCAACGAGAGGTGCTGCTGAAAGTGCAGAGTTTCGCGGTCAAGACACAGCGCTTCCAATTCGCGATGCGCGGCAATCAGCAATGTGCCCCCTGGAGTCTCATAAGCGCCGCGGGACTTGATGCCGACCAGACGGTTTTCGACCATATCCATCCGACCGACCGCATTTTTCGCCGCGATTTCATTCAGCGTCTCGAGCAAAGCGAGCGGATTCAGATTTTTTCCATTTACGGAAACCGGCATTCCGGACTCGAATCCGATCCTGACGTTGGTCGCCTGATCCGGCGCCGCTGCCGGAGAAACCACCCATTGCCACATCGCCTCTTCCGGTGCATTGGCTGGATCTTCCAGGCAGCCACCTTCGTGGCTGAGGTGCCAGATATTGCGGTCGCGGCTGTAAATGTTTTTTGTGGTTTGTTCGATCGGAACGTTGTGCTCGCGCGCGTAAGCAATCGCCTCCTCGCGTGAGCTGATGTTCCATTCGCGCCACGGAGCGATAATTGTCATCTCCGGCGCAATCGCCTTGATCGCCAATTCGAAACGCACCTGATCGTTACCTTTTCCCGTGCAGCCATGCGCGACGGCATCCGCTCCCAACTTTCGCGCCAGCTCGGCTTGTCTGCGCCCCAAAATCGGCCGCGCAAATGAAGTGCCGAGCAAGTACTTGTGCTCGTAGACCGCGCCCGCGCGCAACGTTGGCCAAATGTAATGCTTGATGAACTCTTCGCGCAGATCCTCCACGTAAGCCGCGCTCGCGCCTGTGGCGAGCGCTTTTCGCCGCGCTGCTTCCAAGTCCTCTTTTTGCCCCAGATCGCCGATCATGGCGATCACTTCGCAATGATAGTTTTCCTTCAGCCACGGGATAATGATTGACGTATCGAGCCCACCGGAATATGCCAGCACCACTTTCTTTGCCAACGTTTTCTCCTTAGCCCAGCAGAGTTAATAAAATTGCTTTCTGCACGTGCAGGCGATTTTCTGATTGTTCGAAAACAATCGATCGCGGCGAATCGATCACATCGGCGGCCACTTCGGAGCCGCGATGCGCAGGCAGGCAGTGCATGAAGACGCATTCTCCGTCGGCGTGGTCAATGAGGATCGAATTCACCTGGTACGGCGCGAAGATTGCTTCGCGCTGCGCCGCCTCATCTTCCTGTCCCATGCTGGCCCAGACGTCCGTGTAAATCGCGTGCGCGCCATTGACCGCCTCAATGGGTGAGCGCAAAATCTCAATTTTCCCGCGGCTCTCGCGCGCCAAGCGCCGCGCCTCCGAAACTACTGCCGCATCAGGTTCGTAGCCCACCGGCGTGGCCACGCGAATATGCGCACCCAACCGCGCTCCGATAGTCAAAAGCGAATTGCAGACGTTATTACCGTCTCCCACGTACGCAATTTTCAGGCCGCGCAAGCTGCCGAAGCGTTCTTCCAGCGTGAAAAAATCCGCAAGCGCCTGGCAAGGATGAGAGCGGTCAGAAAGCGCATTGATCACGGGAATTCCCGCGTTCTCCGCCAGTTCTTCGAGCAGCTTGTGCTCAAACACGCGCGCGATAATGCCCTGAACCCAGCGCTCCAGGTTTTTTGCCACATCGTGGACCGATTCTCGCTCGCCGAGGCGCGACTGCGTATGGTCCAGAAAAACGGCTCCGCCGCCCATGCTCGATATTCCCACTTCGAACGTCACTCTGGTTCGGAGAGACGGCTTTTCGAAAATCAGCGCCAGGAACCGCCCGGCCAGCGCGCTGCGATAGCGCTCGGGCCGCGCTTTGATGTCAGCGGAGAGGTGATATAACTCACGGATTTGCTCCGC
>JASHYE010000310.1 GCA_030043155.1 Candidatus Acidiferrales bacterium
ACTTCGAATCGGAGCGATTTGGCCTCGAACGATACGCGCAGCGGCTCGGTCAACGGCGCGCATAGCGACCAAAACAACATCACACTGGACGGTGTGGACGTCAACGATCAGGGAAATGGCTCCCCATTTGAGACCGTTGTCCCTGTGACGGTCGCGTCAGTTGAGGAATTCCGCGTCACCACTGCGGATTACGGCGCGGATCAGGGACGTTCCTCTGGCGCGCAATCGGCGCTTGTGACCAAAGGCGGCACAAACAATTTCCACGGTTCTGCCTACGAGTACAATCGCACCGATTTCGGCGAAGCCAACGACTTTTTCAATAAGAGTACCGAATCGGACATCGGCGCTCCGAATAAGCCTCTCCACCTAGTCTACAACATCTTTGGAGCTGATCTTGGAGGTCCGATTAAGCATGATCGCGCCTTCTTCTTCTTAAATTATGAAGGCCATCGCGAGAACGAAGCTGTGACTGCTCAGAGGAGCATTCCCTCTCCCACTTTGGCGGATGGAATCATCCAATACCCGTGTGCTACAGCTTCGCAATGCGCCGCCGGAATGGTGCAGGGCGCGAGTGGCAAAATGTACCCAGTGGCAGCTGGCGATTTCGCCATCGGACCCAACAGTAATTCAATGGGCTTGCCAGGGGGTGGACTGGTCCAAATGGATCCGGACGGCATCGGCCCGAGTAAGGCGTCTATGGCGTATTTTCAGACTTACCTGTCCAATCCCGCCGTGGCTCGTAATCCCAACAACGATCCGCTTGTAGGCGATGGTTTGGGGCTGAATTACGACGGATTCCTCTTCGCCCCCGTTGAGGATCAGCGCGACGACATCCTTATCGGTAGATTCGATTACAAATTGACGGCCAATGGCAGTCAGACCCTTTTCTGGCGCGGCAGTGGCCAGGACAACTATGTTCCTGGCGAATTGTCGGGTGGGGCTACTGCACCCCCGGGTGGAGCAGCGAGCTCGGGCGCACCCCTCCTTCCCGGCGACCCTAACGAGGGCGTCACGTCGGACTTCAGCAAGGGCATGGTGGCTGGTTACACCGTCCTTTTTGGCTCGAACGTGGTTAATAATTTTCGCTATGGTTTCACACGCCAGAGCATTGCCAGTACCGGGGATTCTGACCTCCCTGCCAACTTTATCCGAGGACTAAACCAGGACGAGGGGAACTACACGACCGAATTCAACTTCCCTGTCCACGACTTCACAGACGATGTCTCCTGGACGAAGGGAAAACACACCTTCGATTTCGGCGGCGATTTCATTCTGACCCTTAACAACTCATTGAGTAACGCAGCCTCTTTCAGCAGCGGAACGGCCAACTCCGAATGGCTCAACACTGGCGGCTTCGCTGAGACCGGCGGTGCGTTTGACCCCGATTCCTACCCCAATGCTGTTAATAGCTTCCCGGCGATCCAGTCTGGCTTTGATACGTACTATGATTGGCCGCTGATCGGTTTGCTCGGTATGATCAGTGAAGTGAACGCGCAATATCAAAATCATGCCAACTCGAACGGATCGGCTTACGTACTGCCTCAAGGAAGTGTAATCCCGCGGCACTTCGAGATGCATGAAGGCGAGTTGTATGCGCAGGACTCGTTTAAAATCAGACCGAATTTGACGTTCAATTACGGCCTTCGCTACGACCAGATTACCCCGCCATGGGAAACCGACGGCCAAGAAAGTGCGCCAACTCAGGATCTCGGCACGTGGTTCGAGGAGCGTGGCCAAGGCATGATGCGGGGAGTGCCAGCAAATCAGGATCCTATTGTCACGTTCGACCTCGCCGGACGGTCCAATGGCCGGCCTGACTGGTGGGCTGACGGCAACACTTTTTCCCCACGCTTCTCCCTCGCATGGTCGCCTGAACCAAGTTCCGACTGGCTTAATAGGCTTGTCGGTGGCAGGGACAAGACGGTCGTCCGCGCGGGCTTCGGCAAGTACGTCGATCACTATGGCCAATCGATGATCGAAACCTTTGATACCAGCGGCGGCGAATTTGGGCTTTCTGCGCTTCTCATTAATCCGGCCGACGTCGAATCGGCGGCTTCGTCGGCTCGATGGGCGCCGATCCCCGGTCAGCCGTTGACTTCGGCGGTAAATAATATTCCAGACATTAACCCAGTTACTGGAACGCCGTACGTTGACCCACTCGGCAACCCTCTTTACACCCCCCAGCCCGGCGTCGGTTTCCCATCGACTTTGCCAGCGGGAAATTTCTGCATCTGCTGGGGCATAGACTCTTCTCTCAAGACTCCATATTCATACGCCCTGGACTTCTCCATTTCCAGGGAGTTGCCCCATAACATGGCGATTGAGGTAGCATACGTAGGCCGCCTCGGCCACAATATTCTGCTGCAGAGCGATTTGGCTCAGCCGCTGAACTTGGTCGATCCCAAGTCGGGAATCAGCTTTTACGAGGCAGCCTCGGCCATGGCTACCTTGGGTAGAGCCGAAACCAATCCTGCGAAGGTGACCTCCTCGACTATTGGACCAACGGGTGCTTATTGGAACGACCTGTTTAGCCACCCAGCTGCCGGTGACGAGTACAACCTCCCTGGCACGATTGGTTCTGCGTCTTGCGGGGGACAGCCGCTCACCAATACTGCAGACCCAGTAACAGCAATCTATGAAACGTATCTCTGCACGCGCGATAATGAAACTGATGCGCTCTTTATCTATGATGCTCTGGGAATTCAAAGTTTGAATAACCCGAACAACTACTATTTCGCGAACACCGGACCATACACTTGGTTTGACAGCCAGTACTCTTCGCTATTTGCGTGGCGCTCGCAGGGGTGGTCACACTACAACTCCATGCAAGTCACGTTTAAGAAGCAGATGTCTCAGGGCCTCTCATTTAATGTCAACTACACCTATTCCACTTCCTTCGATCTCGCTTCCGATGCTGAGTCTGTTGGCGAGTGGGGTTCATTAAGCGGCGACGTCGTCAACCCTTGGATGGGAGACCAGTTGAGCGGTCCATCCGACTTTGACCTGCGCCATCAGATCAATGCCCAGTACATCTGGCAGCTTCCCTTTGGTCAGGGGCGGCCATTTGCGAGCCACATCGGGAAGGGTCTCGATGCTGTTATCGGCGGTTGGGAGCTTTCCGGTCTGACTCGCTGGTCTAGCGGCTTCCCCGTCAGCGCAGGAACGTGCGCCTGCTACGTGACGAATTGGCAGCTTACCGGCGATGCCATGTCCCCTGTGCAGATTACCGGCGGTCACTACAATGTTCTCGACCCAAGCGGTACCCGCACTTACAACATCTTCAATGATCCTTCGACTGTATTCAACGAGATCAGCGTGCCGCTCCCTGGTCAGTCCGGCTCCCGAAACCCCTTCCGTGGCGACGGCTTCTTTAACACCGATATGGAACTCGGGAAGACTTGGAAGATGCCCTATAACGAAAGCCATAATCTCAAATTCACTGCAGACATGTTTAATGTCTTTAATATGAATCGCTTTGACGTTCAGAGCTTGGATCTCGCGATCGATACTCCGGAACAGTTCGGCGATTACACGCGTTTACTGACTCTACCGCGCGTCATGCAGTTTGGCTTGCAGTACAACTTCTAAGCGATAGTTTTACCCAGCCACACGATGGAAGGGCCCGAAAGGGCCCTTCCATTTTTTGGGGACTGCTCCAAGTGGCTCCAACTGGTTGCCTTCAGGGCTGCCCTATGGGCGTCCGGCGCGATTCTGCATCGTGCAGCGGAAGCGGCGGGCTGCACCAACATCCGGGTGCAATGTGGCGAGGTTTGGGCGGGCTTTCCGGAAGTCAGAGCGCGATGCAGCGAATAAAAAGCAAATCGCCTCTCATCGCCTCTGAATTATTAGAAATTCTGTTAAGTTGCTGATTACAAATGAAATGCTAAATTCTAATCGTAAACTTTTGTGCGCTTCTTGCACTCCGGTCGTTGTTACGGAGCGCATTTTTCGCGCTCTATATCAGCTTTTTGGTGCAGGCGTTTCCGCCTTTAGCTTGGCGTTTAACTCGTCGAGTTGCTTCTGTAAATCATCGACTTTCTTCTGCGCGGCATCCACAGCCTGCTGTCTTGCGGTGA
>JASHYE010000311.1 GCA_030043155.1 Candidatus Acidiferrales bacterium
CGGGCATTTGCGGCCGCTGGATATGCCTGCCTTGACCGCGGCGGACACGAAGGCGCTGGCCTATAGCGTGCTGACGGACGCGCAAAAGCACCGGCTGGAAGAAAATCTGGAACTGGACTTTTCATTTGGTTTGAAAAGCCTGGCGCGGTTCCGCGGAAACATTTTTCATCAGCGCGGCGCGGTGGCCGCGGATTTCCGGACGATTCCGTGGGAAATCAAGAACTTTGATGCGCTGGGGCTGGCGCCTGTGGTGCGAAGCCTCTGCGACAAGCCGCGAGGTCTTGTGCTGGTGACAGGGCCGACCGGTTCGGGAAAATCGACAACACTGGCGGCGATGCTGGACAAGATCAACAACGAGCGCGAAGAGCACATGATTACGATCGAGGACCCGATCGAGTTTCTGCACAACCACAAGAAGTGCCTCGTGAATCAGCGCGAAGTGCACTCCGATACGCACTCTTTCTCAAATGCGTTGCGCGCGGCGTTGCGCGAAGATCCAGACGTGGTGCTGATCGGCGAAATGCGCGATCTGGAGACGATCGAATCAGCGTTGCGCATCGCGGAAACAGGCCATTTGACATTTGCGACGCTGCACACCAATTCGGCGGCGAGCACGATTAACCGTGTTGTAGACGTTTTTCCAGCACACCAGCAGCCGCAGGTGCGCGCGCAGCTTTCAATGGTCCTGGAAGGGATTCTTTGCCAGTCTCTCCTGCCGCGCGCCGACGGACGAGGACGCGTGATGGTCATGGAAATTCTGGTTCCCAACGCGGCGATTCGCAACCTGATCCGCGAAGACAAGATTCATCAAATTTATTCGGCCATGCAAACGGGTACGGGCGTGAGTGGGATGCAGACGTTCAATCAGGCGCTGGCGAACGCTTATTTCCAGAAGACGATCAGCATGGAAACGGCGCTTTTGCGATCGTCCAACGCCGATGAACTGCAGGACCTTATCAATCGCGGAGTGACTTCTCCCGCTATGACCGGGAAAACGCCGGTCCGGCGGTAAAGCGTTTCGAGGAAAAGGAAACAGGAGGGAACAAACATGCCGGTCTTCACATATACCGGAGTCAACCGGGCGGGAGCCAAAGTTTCGGGGGAGCGCTCCGCGGCGACAAAAAACGAATTGCAGAACGCGCTGCGGCGCGAGCAAATCAATGTGAGCAAAGTGTCGGAAAAGGGGAAGGAATTCTCGATTCCGTCCTTTGGCGGCGGCAAGGTGAAGAGCAAGGAGCTGGCGGTCTTCACGCGGCAGTTCTCCGTGATGATCGACGCCGGTTTGCCGCTGGTGCAGTGCCTCGAGATTCTGGCCCAGCAGCAGGAGAATAAGACATTTCAGAAGATCCTGACTGGCGTGCGGAGCAGCGTGGAGGGCGGCGCGACACTTTCTTCGTCCATGAAGCAGTACGAAAAGGTGTTTGATCCGCTGTATCACAATATGGTGGAGGCAGGCGAGACGGGCGGTATTTTGGACACGATCCTGCAGCGGCTATCCACCTACATCGAAAAGAACGTGAAGCTGAAGCGCGCGGTAACGTCGGCGATGATTTATCCCGCTGCGGTGATGGGCATCGCGTCTGGCGTGATTGCGCTGCTGCTGTGGAAAGTAGTGCCGATTTTCGTGACCCTGTTCGCGGGTCTTGGAGCGGCCCTGCCGCTGCCGACGCGCATCGTGATCGGGCTGAGCAATTTCGTGGGCAGCATCTACGGATTGTTGATTGTTGTATTTGTGGTAGGCGGCGGGTTCGCGATGAAGATGTGGTACGGAACGCCGCAAGGCCGGCTGGCGATTGATGCAGGACTGCTGAAAATTCCAATCATTGGAATGCTGCTGAGAAAGATTGCGGTCGCAAGATTCACCAGGACTTTAGGGACGCTGATTTCCAGCGGTGTGCCCATTCTGGAAGGGCTGGACATCACGGCGAAGACCTCCGGAAACGCGGTGGTGGAGCGCGCGATACAAAAGACGCGCAAGGCGGTGGAAGCGGGGCGCTCACTCGTGGATCCATTGAAGGAAACGGAAGTGTTTCCGGGAATGGTGACGCAAATGATCGCTGTTGGCGAACAGACCGGCGCGATGGATGCGATGCTGCAGAAAATCGCCGATTTCTATGAAGATGAAGTGGACGCGGCGGTGAAGGATTTGCTCACCCTGATGGAGCCGGTCATGATCATGTTTTTGGGAATCGTGGTCGGCGGCATCGTGATTTCGATGTATTTGCCGCTGTTCTCGCTAATTGGAAAGCTGGCGACAGGCGGAGGTTAAGCCGAAGTTCGCGAAGGAAAGAGAACGGCTTCGGGATCGGGCTGCTTATGGTGCGCAGGCCCTGTTGAGGGTGGGTCTTCGGTTGTTTGCCGGGAGCGCGGTTGAGATCCTGACTCCAGCAGCGGCAGACGTTACGGATCATCGGGATGGAACTCGCGCAACACACAACACAATGGCTGGGATGGCTGGGACGAGTGCGGTTCCTGGTCATTTCATTTCTGCTCGCCGTGGTGCTGGCGGTGCACCAGCTGACGCAACTGCCGCTCGTTGTCAAAGACTTCGTTCCGGTCATTCTCCTCTGGTATTTCCTGGCGATCTGCTTCGTGATTCTGCTGCGCTGGATTCCGCAGGCGCGCTGGCACGCGCCGTTGCAGATCACTTGCGACATCATCTTGATTACGGGACTGGTGTATTCCACCGGCGGGCACGAGAGCTATTTTATCTCCCTGTACCTGCTGGCGATTTTGATGGCCAGCGTGCTTTTCGAGCGACGCGGCGTATTTCTGGCGGCTGGCGGCGCGTTTGCGCTGTTAGGAGCGCTGGTTGAATTCACGGAATACGGATTGCTGCCGCGCACGTCGCTGACCACGCCAACCGCGCGCGCCCTGGAATTCTGGGTGTTCAGCAATCTGATTGGATTCTTGGCGGTGGCCTACCTGGGAAGCTTGCTCGCGCAGATGCTGCGCAGCAAGGGCGTGGAGCTCGAGGAGAAACGCGAAGAGCTGCGCGATTTGCAGGCATTCAACGAGAACATCATCGAGTCGATGCGCGGAGGCCTGATTACGACGGATCTCGAAGGAAAAATCCTGCTGGTGAACCATGCCGGAGGAGAGATTGCGGGAATTTCGCCGGCGGCATTCATCGGGAAGCAGATTCGCGAAGTCCTGCCAGGGTTCTGGCTGACGGATGCGGATACGGAATCGGGTTTCACAGCGTCGCGCAAGGAAGCCGAATTCCACACGCCGGCGGGCGAGAAAAAGTACCTGGGAGTTTCGGTTTCGCCGCTGCAGACAGGGCAGCAGGAAGTGAGCGGGTACGTCTTCAGCTTTCAGGATTTGACGGAATTGAAGCGATTGGAACGAGAAGTGGAAACGAAAAACCGCATGGCGGCGGTAGGGCGGCTCTCGGCGGCGATTGCGCATGAAATCCGGCAGCCGCTAACCGCCATGACCGGCGCATTGAAAGAGCTGGCGCGGCTTGCGCCTCTCGATGAGGACGACAAGAGACTGGTGCAGATTGTCGGACGCGAGTCGGAAAGGCTGAACCAGATCATCACGGATTTCCTGGACTACTCGCGTGACAAGACCTATTCATTTCTCGGGAGCGATGTGCACGTGCTGATCGATGAGGCGCTCACGTTGATGGAGCGGGAGCAAAGCGCGGGAGGGAAGTACCGCATCGAGAGGCAATTCGCGGTGGAGCGCGCGATGGCGCGAGTGGATCGCGACCGCATCAAGCAATTGATCTGGAATCTGTGCAACAACGCGATGAGAGCGATGCCCGACGGCGGAACGCTTACGGTCAAGCTCGACGCTGACGAGGAATGGGTGCGCATAGGTATTCGCGATACGGGTGTGGGTCTGGACGCGCGGCAAGCAGCGAAATTATTCGAACCGTTTCAATCGGGCTTCCCGAAAGGCACTGGATTAGGGCTGGCGATTGTGTATCAGGTGGTGCAGGCGCACGGCGGGAAAATTCGCGTCGAATCGGAGCCGGCGCACGGGTCGGAATTCGTGATTGAACTGCCGCGAT
>JASHYE010000312.1 GCA_030043155.1 Candidatus Acidiferrales bacterium
AGAGGCGCGGAACAGTTGGACGAGATCACTGCTGCGGGGATAGCGCCGGACCGGAAGCGGCGGCTAGTAGGGACGCGCCGTTGGATTTTATGATCGAGGCATACCAGTGGGCCGAATCCTTCAGAATGCGCTTCTCCGTCGGATAATCCACGAAGATCATGCCGAAGCGCTGCGTGTAGCCCTCTTGCCATTCGAAGTTATCGAGCAAAGACCAGTGCAAATAACCTTTAACCAGGACGCCTTCCTGTGAAGCGCGAGCGAGCGCTTGCAAATAGCGAGTAGTGAAATCAATGCGCTCGGGATCGTGAACCTGCCCATCGAGAGAGACCCAGTCGCGGCAGGAGCAGCCGTTTTCTGTGATGAAGATAGGAAGCTTGTAGCGCTCGTGAAGCCATTTGGGACCCCAGTACATTGCGTCGGGCGTAACTTCCCATCCCATCGCGGTCAGCGGGAAACCGGCGGGAAATGCGACGGCCTGATTTCCGCCGTTGGCCGCGGCGCGAACGAGGTTGCCGCCGTAAATGTTCGTGGCGAGAAAATCGAGAGGTTGGTGAATGATTTCCATGTCGCCGGCGCGAATCTCAGGAGCGTCACTGCCAAGGGCGGTAAGAGCGTCCTGAGGATATTGGCCGGTATAAATCGGGTCGAGCCACCAGGCGTTTTCGCGCCACCAAAACTGGGGAGTGAAATGATCGACGGGACTCTCGAAAGTGGCGGCCTGCGCGGCGGAAATGTCTGCTGCGGAGTTGGCTTCCGGCAAAGCGGGGGAGACATCGCAGGGGCAACTGATCTGGACAGGCTTTTTGGCGTTTGCACGAATGGCTTGCACGGCGCGCCCGTGAGCGAGCAGAGTCATGTGCGCGGCGCGCATGTATTCGTTACGGGGAAGCTTTTCGCCGGGCGCCTGTTCGCCTGTGGCATAGCCGCCGCCGATAAATGAGCGTGGCTCATTGATGGTGAGCCAGTACTGGACGCGATCAGAGAGAGTGCGTGCGAGGAGCGCGGCGTAGTCGGAAAACCAGCCGGCCATATCGCGCGCTTCCCAGGAGCCGCGCTGCATGAGCGCGAGCGGTGTATCCCAGTGGAAGACTGTGAGGATGGGTGTGATTTTGGCGGCGAGGAGCGAGTCAACGAGGCGTTTGTAAAAATCGAGGCCCTTTTGGTTGACGTCGCCAACGCCTTCAGGAATGACGCGTGGCCATGAAACGCTGAAACGAAATGCCCGAAGGCCGATCGTTTGCATGCGGGCGATATCTTCTGCATAGCGATGATAGAAATCGCAGGCAACGTCGCCAGTCTGGCCGTCGAGGATGGCGCCGGGCTGGCGGACGAATTCGTCCCAGACAGAGAGATCTTTGCCGTCTTCGCGTGCGGCGCCTTCGATTTGGTAAGCCGAGGTGGATGCGCCCCAGAGAAAGTCGGCGGGAAAAGGAGATTTGGACGCAGCGGTAGGAGCTGCTTGCGTCTGAGCCTGGGCCGCGTGCTGTCGTTGAGACGCAGAGGATTGCTGTTGATTCTTCGGGAAGCGCAGCGCGGCAAGCGAAAGCGCAGAGCCTGCCGACGCACCAAGAAATTGGCGACGCGAGATTGTTCGTGGTGCGCCGGTAGGACTCAGGGTATCATCGGCTGACATTCCGCAATTCTCGAATATTTGCTGCGCCGCCGCAACGATTTCTGCGATTCAGGTTTATGTCGGTTATTTAGGCTCGAACATTCCGGCAGCGACGCGGGTCACAAGGCGGCGAGGCGCGAGGCGCTGGCCCTCGACGCTGAGCGTGTTTTTGAGTCCGGAAATGACGCTGCTCTTCCCTTCCGCGAGCGCGCGAAGGCCCGTGCGGGCAACTTTCTGCGCCGTTTCGGCGCCGCGAAACGTGCGTTCGGGTTGGCCTGCGACTTCGCGAAACTCGGTAGCAGTTGAGCCCGGACAAAGCGCGCAAACGTGGACGCCAAAGCGGCGGACTTCTTCGGCAAGGCCTTCGGCGAAGCGCAAATCGAACGCTTTTGTGGCAGCGTAAGTGGAGATGTACGGAACCGCCTGAAATCCCGCGACGGACGCGACGATGAGAATGTCGCCGTGGCGGCGGGCCACCATCTCCCGCAAATAGAGGTGCGTCAGATGTACCACGGCGGAACAGTTTACCTGGACCATTTCGAGTTGACGTGCGAGGTTGGATTCATGGAAGCGGCCATAGGAGCCGAAT
The DNA here is from genome assembly GCA_030043155.1 of Candidatus Acidiferrales bacterium. The sequence continues at coordinate 2,202 of JASHYE010000312.1, forward strand.
CCGGCATTATTGATGAGAAGCTCGATTTCGAGGGAATGCGCTTGGGTGAATGAGCGGATTTTCTCAGGAGTGGAAGCGTCGGTGAGGTCAGCCGGGAAAACTTCGGCATTGACGTGGTGCGCTGAGCGCAGGCGGGAAGCAAGCGACTCGAGACGATCCTTGCGGCGGGCAGTTAGAACGAGGTGTGCGCCCGCGGTGGCAAGCTCTTCGGCCACAGCAAGGCCGATGCCGGCGCTAGCTCCCGTCACCAAGGACCATTTGCCGCGCCATCGCACCGAAAATATGGAATTTGGATTCATTCGGACATGACCTCCGCATCGGCCAAACGAAAATCCATGAAAACATAGCCGAGGCGCTCGTGAACAGCGGAAAAATACGCAAAACGGGCAAAATTGCGCCTGCCGATGAGAATCCGTATGGACTACTAGAAATGGAAGTGGTGTCAGGCGCTCGGGGCTTGTCGGCGGCTGAAGAGATTCATAAAGGCAGTACGGCAGCGAGCGCCTTCCTGCTTCATGCGATCGAGCAGGTGACGGGCCCAAGCGAAATCAACAGCCAGCAGGGCAAGGCCAAGCAAAATCACAAGCCAGCCGGGACCGGGACCGATGAGCAGGACAATCCCGAGCAACAGGAGTGCGAAGCCTGCTGCAATGCGAAGCACCCGGCGAGTTTTCTGAAGCGTTTTGAAGACAAAAACCGGCATAGCGTATTACCCTTTTAGCCTTTGGCGGACCCTAACTTCGACCCTGCCTGCATTACTCATCTCAGAACATTAGATGCCGAGAATGCACGCGAGATTCTGAGCACGCGAAGAGCCAAATCGCGACGAGGCAGTTCATGGCGCATTTGTGATGCTGGGACTGGGCTTGGAGGAACCACCAAACGAGCAGCGTTGCGAAAAGAAGAAAGAAATTCTATGTGAGATGAAAAATAGGGACCCAGCAGAGCTATTTGCACCGACATCGGTATCCCCTGCCATCACTGCTGCCACCAGTGCTGGAAGCGGTGCGTCTTAATGCAGATGCCCTTGTAGAGAACGGGAACTGATGTGAGGATTGACGCACGGCAGAATGCGCGCTTGGGGAATGATCGCGGAAGCTGCGCCGACGACGGAGCGAAGGCTCTGGGTCTGGCTATATCACCTGGGCGGTCCGGGGTTGATCGTTCTGGGAATCATAGACAGCTCAGTGATTCCCATTCCGGGCAGCATGGACGCGCTGACGATTGTGCTGGCGGCGCATCATCGCCAGCTCTGGTCGTATTACGCAGCGATGGCCACGTTCGGGTCGGTGTTTGGAGCGTACATCACGTTCCGTCTGGCACGGACTCAGGGCAAGGAAAGGCTGAAACATGCGCTGCGGCGAGGATGGAAAAAGAAGGCGGCGGATTTCATCAAGAAGTGGCGGTTCTGGGCGATAGCCGTTCCGGCGATTTTACCGCCGCCAATGCCCATGGTCCCTTTTGTCCTGGCGGCCGGCGCAGCAGACTATCCATCAAAACGGTTTCTGGGCGCGATGACGTTGGGGCGTGTGGTCCGGTATGGGCTGCTGGCGTACTTCGCGAGTCTGTACGGAAGGAAAATCATGTCCATCTTTTCGCAGTATGGGTGGCCGATTCTTTATGCCCTGATCGCATTTGCTGTGGTGAGCGCGCTGACTGGATACGTGGTCAATCGACTTGAGAACGGCAAGCCGAAAGCAAAAGCCAAGGCCGCTTAACGAGCGTTTGCAAGAAGTCTTCGATCCCTTGGCGGGACGGGTCATGAAAATCAAGTTTGATGCGAGGGGAATAAGTCATTGATCAGCGGCAACTTACAGCCGACCACCCTCACTGGATAGAGTATTCTCTCGATAGTATCCTCTTTGCGTCGAAGTTAGTATCAGAGCGCTAGATTCCGCAGGTTACAACGGTTGCTCTGACGTTCCGGTGGATGAAGCTCTTGTGCATTCTTAACGATGGCGACGCGCATTCTTATAGCCGATGATCACGAAATGATGCGCAGGGTGCTGCGCAATCTGATCAATTCCCATGTAGGCTGGCAAGTTTGCGCCGAGGCGAAGGATGGGAGTGAGGCTGTGGCACAGGTGAAAGAGCAACAGCCGGATTTGGTGGTGCTGGATTTAGCCATGCCGGTCATGGACGGAATGCGTGCCGCGCGCGAGATCAAGAAGGCTACTCCGAAAATGCGAATGATCATGTTTACGCTACACGCGTCGCCGGAGATTGAAGAGCAGGCCAAGAATGCCGGTATACGGCGAGTGGTCTCCAAGGCGCACAATGGAGCCCGGCTGCTAATAGCGATTGAGCAAGAACTGAAAGATCCGGAGCCCGAGATGGGATACCCGGATCCCACCAACTGAACGACCAGAATCAATCCGGAAAATAACTAAGCTTACGCCTCTTTGATCGGGGCTTGCGCCAAGCGTGATCTGGCTTACGTGGGAATGCATGTCAGAAAATGAATTTAGCGGCAACCTGGAGCACGCGCGGAGGGGCGGCGTTGATGACCTGGCCAAATGTGGCGCTGGCGATATTGCCGTCAACGGCTTGCGGGCCAAAAAATTCGGCGTGGTTGAAGGCGTTAAAGGCCTCGAAACGAAACTGCAGAGATTTGGATTCGCGGAAAGGGACACTCTTCAGCAGCGCCAGATTGTAGTTCTGCATGCCCGGGCCTGAGAAAAAGCGGCGCGAGGCGTTGCCGGGCGTGCCCAGAGTGTTGTCGCTGAAAGCGGCGACATTGAAATAGGGCTGGCCGTTCCGCGGATTGTGATTGAGGTCGAGCGGCGCGCCGGAATAGTCAGGCTCGTCGACACCAAAATTATTGATGCCGTTGGGCTCGGCACCGAGAAGCGAGTTGTCGCCGTAGTTGATGAGAGTGACGGGAAGCCCGCTGCTGTAGCGCGCGATGCCGGAAAATTCCCAACCCTGAGTCAGGATGTTTTTCGCGCGCAGCAGACGGTCGAACGGCAAAGCGACGTCGTAGCTGACGACGAAATTGTTGCGGATGTCGAACGAAGAAAGAGCGCGGCTGAGCGCAGGATTGACGGGATTGACCTCTTCGCCCAAATTCGAGGACTGGTCGAACGACTTGCTGTAAGTGTAGGCAGCCAACAATTGCATGGAATGGCTAGTGTGGCGCAGCGTTACCTGCAAGGAGTTGTAATCCGCATTGCCGATGCTGGTTTGCAGCGTGTCGCTGCCGAAATTCGGCCCGAGCGGCCCTCTCGTGCCGTCAATGACCTGCCCGGAGGCGGTCGTGTAGACATTGCTCTCACCGAACGGGCCGCATGGTGTTTGACCGGGAGCGAGGTTAGCGGGATTGCTCAATTCGAGGCAGAGCGCGGGATTCCCTGGGTTGGCTTCCTCAAGAACGAGAAGGCGATGCGTTTCTGTTCCGACGTAGCTGACGCTCAACAGCGTGTTGCTCGTAAGTTCGCGCTCGACGGAGAGCATGTACTCCTCGGCGTATGGGATGCGATTGGTAGTAGGAACTACCGGTATGCCACTGATGGGCAGGAACTGGGACCAGTTGAGAGTCGAGTCGGGATGGCTGGCGGAAGTGCCCAGAGGAGCGAGCGTCACGGGGAAATATTGGCCGAGGTCCTGACCGGTAGCCGCGGTAATAAATGGCGTGGAAAAAAGTGGCGGATCGGGGCTGGTATAGGTAGTGCCGTATGGCGCGTTGGCACTCATGACGCCCATAGTTTCGGCTTCGATGGCGGTGTAGAAGAGCCCGAAGCTCGAACGGATGCTGGTCTTGGGTGTGGGTGAATAGGCCAGGCCGATGCGCGGAGCGAAGTCGCGATTCCCCGGAGGAGCCAGCGTTGACGGAACGCCCGGATCGGTGGGAAACAGAATCCCTTTCGGAGCACCGGGGAAAACGATGGACTGGCGGCCGGGCTCAAACGTCGCTACTTGATTGTACTTTTCATACCACGGCTCGATGCGGTCCCAGCGTAAGCCATAGTTAAGAGTGAGTTTTCTCTTGACGCGCCAACTGTCCTGACCGAAGAGACCGGTAAATTTGTTGCGACCGTAGAAGGACTGCAGCTGGCTCTGATTGTACTGGCTCGGAATGCCGAGCAGAAAATCCGCAAAGTCGGCGCCGGTTTCCGTTCCAAAAAATATGAAGCTGCCATTGAGCTGAGCAATAGGATCGGTGTTGACTTCGTAGAAGTGAAACTCGGCACCGAAATTCAAGGTGTGCGTGCCGGTGACTTTCGAAAAGGTGTCGCGCCACTGAAAAGTATTGTTGGCTTGGGCGAGCTCGTTCGGGTTTGCTCCGATCGTGTAATTGTTGAAGGCGACGCTTTCGACGCCTTCGGTGGAGGGAGAGAGCGGTACGATGCCTGGCGTATTTTTGCCAACGACGAAGCCTTGCGAAGCCAAACTGATGCCGAGGCCGCCAATCGGCTGGCCAAGATTCGTGTAGTCGCGCATATAGCTGAAGCCGAAGTCGTTGACCGCAGTCGAGCCAAAGGTTTTGCTGTCACCCAGGTCAATCAGCTGGGCGCGGCCTTTGTTCAGGGCGTTGAAGCCGGGAACATTGGCTCCGCCTTGCGCGATGGGATAGGGATTGTTCTGAGTCCAGTTGTCGAGGAAATAATAAGCGGATAAATCGCCCCAGCTGGTGACGGCGTCGAGACGATAGGCTCCCTTGTCGTCGTTCGAAATCTCGTCGAAGGCGGAAGATGAGAAAGTACCGTTAGGATTATTCGGCTGCGGGATGTACTGCAAGAGATTCTTCGCCGGAGCAGACCAAGCCCGCTGCGGAATTGCGGCGTTGGGAAGCACGCACTGAGAGGCAGAGACGCAGCCCGGGAAGTAATACTTCTCTCCGGCGGTGACTGAATAACCAAGCTTCGCCGAGAGCTGGCTTGCCCAATAGGGGCCGCTCACCGTAGTGGGAACGGTGTTGCCATTCTGGTTTGTGGTTACGAATTCACCCGCGATATCGGCTAAGTTGCCGGTGCGATCCTCAGCGGAAGGAACCGGAATCTCGCCGGTGTCCACACCCTGCGTGAGACGGATCCCCTCGTAGTCGGCAAAGAAAAAGATTCTCTGACGACGGATTGGGCCGCCGAAGGTCCCGCCGAACTGATTCTGATCAAACGCGCCCCGAGTGGGAGAAAAGAAATTGCGGGCATCGAGAGCGGTATTGCGCGCAAATTCGAACGCGTCGCCATGAAAGGAATTTGTGCCGGACTTGGTGACGACATTGATCTGGCCACCGCTGAATTCGCCATATTCTGCGTCGAAGTTGCTGGTAAGAATGCGGAACTCGGCGATGGAATCGAGGCTGGGAATCACAGC
>JASHYE010000313.1 GCA_030043155.1 Candidatus Acidiferrales bacterium
GCCGAATTTCACGAATGGCTTAGGACCCGCTCCGAATCACAGAAATCGTCTTGGTATAATCCCGAACGAACAGGAGGGATGATGCGGAAGGGGCTTGCGTTTGCGACGGCGGGCATTCTTTTCGTGTTAGGGACAGGCGTCGCGCGGACGGCGACGGGACAAACTTCAAACGGAGGGAAATCGGTGAGCCATCACGCGAAGGGGACATTCGAACTGAAGGTGACTCAAGCTGCGGCGGACGACAAAGCCAATGGCTCCACGCTCGGAAGATGGACGCTTGCAAAAACAATTCACGGCGATCTGGAAGGTACGAGCGAAGGCGAAATGCTCACCGCGGGAACGGATGTAAAAGGCTCGGCAGGATACGTTGCGATGGAGCGCGTGACGGGAACGCTTGAAGGGCGGCGCGGCAGCTTCGTGCTGCAACACAGCGGCACGATGAGTCATGGCGCGTTTCAATTGAGCGTGACCGTGGTACCGGATTCGGGCAGCGGCGAGCTCCAGGGAATCGCCGGCACGATGGCAATTCAGATTGCTGCGGACGGCAAACATTCGTATCAGTTCGGCTACGCTCTTCCTGAAAATTGAATCTCGCGGCACGACAACAAGACCCATTTTTCAGGATTCTGGCGCCGGATTTTGCGTTTGTGCGGAATCAAGGGCGGAGGTGTATTTTTGGCGAAGGAAATTCAAGCGAACGCGGAGTTCGTCATGATCATCGCTGATGATCGCCTGTATGAGGCACAGGAGGTCATCGATTCTTTGAGGATCGGTGGATGCAGAAATCTCAAGGCACAGCTTGCGCACAAGATCGACGTCGTAAATGGCCGAACTCCCCCAGAGGGCACAGGGCAAACGCCCTCTTGTACCGTGTGAACCTGTCCGCGTATATCAGGTAAACTCCGTACGGCAACCCAAGGTCAAAGCAGTATAAAGGGATTGTTCGATGATCCTCGTTAGCGGCACATTCAGGCTGAAAAAACGGGCGAGCCGAAACATTTTGAAGCGAAACTACGTTTCTTTGTGTAGGATGCAGGCCGCGGAAGCACTTTCGCTGAGGAAAAATGCGGCTTTTTCCGGACCTAAGCGCAAGTAGCGCGAGCAACAGATGATTGGTGAGGCAGCCATGAGAAAACAGGGAGGGTTCATCAAAAATTCCGCAGTGGCGAGTCTGGCGGCGGCGTTTGCGCTCTGCGCGGCGGGGTGCTTCATCGGCGGGCCTGGACCGATTGTGGAGCACGGGCCGACGCAGACGGAAACTCCGTCCGTTTCGCTGAGCGGCGCAACGTCTGTGCACGCGCATTTGAAAATGGCCGCCGGCGAACTGACGATTTCGGGAGGAAGCTCGAGTGCGTCGAAGCTGATGGATGGAACGATCGAGTACAACGTGCCGGAATGGAAGCCGGACGTCAGCTACAGCGTGAACGACGGGCAAGGCGCATTGATGGTGATGCAGCCGGAGTCGGGCCACACGACGATAGGCGGGGTGAAGTACACGTGGGATTTGCACTTCAACAACAAAGTACCGCTGGAACTGGCGATTGAAATGGGCGCGGGCGATTCGACGCTAGACCTGGCGGAACTCGATTTGCGGAATCTGGACGTGCAGGTTGGCGCGGGCGATTCGACGATTGATCTGAGGGGAGACTGGAAGCAGGACGTGTCGGCGACGATTCAGGGAGGCGTGGGCGAAGTGCACGTGAAACTGCCGCGCGATATTAGCGTGCGCGTGACGGTTGAGGGCGGGTTGGGCAGCGTGGATGCGCCGGATTTCAAGCGCGATGGCAGCGATTACGTGAATGACGCCGTCGGCAAAACAAAAAATACGATTGATGTGCACATCAGCGGCGGAATCGGCGAAGTGCATTTGGAGCTGGGCGGAAGTTCACACCAGATTGTGTGAGACCGGTGGCCAGTGGCCAGTCGTAAGGGATCAGTAGTCGGCTAGAAGCGAAGGAAGCCCAGTTCCCACGCGCAAGCGAGCGTGGACGCGATGGACATTGCAATGAGAAACCGCAGGTGCACGCGACGAGTCGCGGCTACGTAGATGCGACGGTTGCGTCGCGCAACTTTCGCATCTCTTTCAAAAGAAGATCGGAAGTAACCTCTCCTCAAGCTCCCTGGAAGCTCCACATTCACTCTGCGAAGCATCACGTGTGACAAGAAGCCTGCGAGGGCAATACAAGAAACCGCGGAAGCGAAAAAGATTAGCGCGGCGATCAGGCTTACGTCGCTCATTCGATTATGAGCGACTGTAGCACACAGTTTTTGATTCGCTACAGCAGCGAAAGTATCGATGTTACGTATCATGTATACTGCGAGATTCAATTTCGATGATGCCATTTATACATATCGGGCCGGTGACGCTTGCGAGCTTTGGGCTGTGCGTGGGCATCGCGATGTTCGTGGCGTATTTTGCGCTGGCGCGCGACGTGCAGCGCCGCGGAATTCAAGCGCCAGCGGATTTGCTGATCGCGGTTCCGTGCATCGCGGGATTGATTGGCGCGAAGCTGTATCACGTGTTCGAAGATCCGCGGCTGCTAATGGCGAACCCGCGCGAACTCATCAGCCAGTACGGATTCGCGTGGTTCGGCGGATTCATCGGCGGCGTGGCGGCGTTTGTGTGGATGGCGCGGCGG
>JASHYE010000314.1 GCA_030043155.1 Candidatus Acidiferrales bacterium
GTCGAGCAAGGAACGCAGGACCGGCGGCTTGAGCGGCTTTTCGATGTACCAAAAGGCGCCGGCTTCGATGGCTTGCACGGCGCGCTCGTCCGAGCCGCGGCCAGTGATGATGATGACGGGAGTGTCGGGAGCGGTTTCGTGAAGATGGCGCAAAAGATCCAGGCCGTTCATGCCCGGCAATTCGACATCGGCGAGAATGACGGCAGGCTGAAACTCCGAAAACTTCGCGATGCCGTCTTCGCCCGTAGCAACACCGAGAATATCGCAGCCCCATTTGCGCAAGAGCGCTTCGTAGCCCTTGCGGGCGTTTTCCTCGTCCTCCACGATGAGAACGCGGTGTGAGAATGTCGCTTGGCTGGACATTTGTTTCAATTTATCACAGCCGAGCGACGGAAAGCGAAGCCGTTGCGTTTTGTTGCGCTAAGGATGAGCGTTCGGCTGAACCGTCGGTTAGGGTTCAACTGCAATAGTTCGCGGCCTTCACCGCAAAGTCAAAGCCGGCGAACGGCGAATCCGCTTTTCTCTCCCACAGTGACGGGCCTCGCTGTTCCGAAATGGCACATTATTACAGATAAAAATAGTTACTTGATTAGTCATCACCAATCGCTTAGGATGCCTTCCCATTCTGGGACAGGTTAGCAAGGGTCGGTTTCGATGGAAGCTTGCAACTATCGATAACTGTGCCATTTAGGGATTTCTACCCGATTTGGTTCGAAGCTTGCTGTGAAATCGCAGGAATCTGTTCCGTACTGGTTCGGATGATCGGGGGCGCATGAAAGCCGAATCTCACATAAGCGAAAGCGCGGCATCACCGGGGTTGCCAGTCATTGAGCGGCAAGAGATGGCCACGGTGCTGATTGTGGACGATGAGGATGCGGCGCTGCGCCTGTGCGCCGATATTGCGGCAGAAGTCGGGCTGCGGGTGAGGACGGCCACAACCACCGAGCAAGCGCTTGAAATACTGGACGAGCTTCCCGTGGACATGGTCATTACCGATCTTCGCGTGCCCGAATTGGGCGGTTTGGAGCTGCTGCGCCGCCTGCGCGAACATTATCCTGAAGTTGCCGTGCTCATGCTAACGCAATACGGAACCATCCAGACGGCGGTCGAGGCTACGCGATTGGGTGCGGCCGACTACGTTACAAAGCCCTTCCACATTGACGAGCTGAGGCGGAAATTGCAGCGGGTGATTCATGAACAGCAGATGGATCAGGAAAACCGCGTTCTGCGGGAGCAGCTTCGCACGCGGCCGGGATACAAAGAGCTGATTGGGACGTCTCCCAAAATGCAGCGCGTCTACAAGCTGATTGAAAAGGTGAGCCAGCACAGCTATCCGGTGCTCATCCTGGGAGAAAGCGGTACCGGCAAGGAGCTTGTTGCGCGCTCGATCCATTTTTCCGGCTCGCGCAAAAACAAACCGTTTGTGCCGGTGGACTGCTCCGCATTGGCCCCCACCTTGGTTGAATCGGAGCTATTCGGATACGTGAAGGGCGCTTTCACCGGCGCGATGCATAACAAGCAAGGCATGTTTGAGAGTGCCGATCAAGGCACGCTTTTCCTGGATGAGATAGGGAATCTTCCCACCGATATGCAGGCGAAGCTGCTGCGCGCGGTCCAGGAGCGCGAGGTCAAACCTGTTGGCTCAACCGAGCGTGTTTCGGTGAGTGTGCGCATCATCGCCGCGACTAATCGTGATTTGGAAGCCGCAGTGAGGCAGGATACCTTTCGACAGGACTTGTTCTTCCGGCTTAACGTCGTACAGATCAAGCTGCCTTCCCTGCGGGACCGCAAGAGCGATATCCCTTTTCTGGTGCAGGCGTTTCTGGAGAAGTTTGCTGACGGGGAGCGTCCTATACCGGTGCTGGCCGAGGATGCAATGGCGCGGCTGACTGCCTATGATTGGCCGGGAAATGTCCGCGAGCTCGAGAATGCCATCCAACGCGCTGTCGCTCTCGGTTCAGGGCCGATTCTGCATTCTGCGGATCTGCCCACATATGTTCAGTACCCCAGGCCCGATGAGAAGATTCCGGCTTCGGACGAGATAACGACACTCGAGGAAATGGAGCGCCGAGCGATTCTGCGGGCTCTGCGCGAAACGAATGGAGACAAACTCGTGGCGGCGCGCCTGCTCGGGATCGGCAAAACAACTCTCTACCGAAAACTGAAGCAGTATCGCGTCGACGAAGCCGCGGTATAGTCCTTTAGATCCTTCCTAAACTGGCCGCATATTTTGGGTCGCGAGCAAGTCCCCATACGGGAGCGGCCGCGTTTCGGAGTGGGAATAATCCAACCTGCAAACTCCGCGTTCATTCCACGCAAGTGACTAATTTAAGAGATTTTGCCGTTTTGCCGCCGATGGTAAGCGCAGTGCATGTGTCATGGCGGAGGAATCAGTTTGAACTACATACAAGAGTACAAAATCCGCAGATTTCTTCGTCGTGCGCTGGATATTGCGCTGTTTGCAGGTGGTGTTCTGCTTGTGTGCTACAGCGTATTGCGCACGGCGCGGTGAGGGGTAATGTCGCGTCCTTTTTGGTTGCGGCCGCTGCGCTTAACAGAGAAGTCTGTCGTCCTGACGGAAAATGTTATCCGTCTGGCCACGCGACGCGAACCGTTAGGAGGATTGCTTCGCAGCAGCGCGCTCTTCCTCGCCGAATCCACAAACGCTGATCGTGTGGGCGTTTGGGGGGAGGGAACGCCTGGAGAACCGATCTGGCAAGGGTATCTGGCGCAGAGCGATTCGAGCGGATTGTCATCCGAAGCCTGCAAAGTCAACGCTTTCGAAGCCTTCCCGGTGGAGTTCACTGATTCCAGTTCTCCCCTGGAATTCTTCGCTCCAGTTTTTCCCGTCGGTCCGCGGGATTTCTTCGAGGGTATGTCAGCGGCCATTGGGATGCCCTTGAAGGTTGATGAGCGCGTTCTCGGGGCCTTGTTGCTTGGGGTGCTGCGCCCGGGCAAACTTGCCAGCCGCGACACGGTGGAGAACGCCGCCGCGGAGATCGCGATTTCCCTCTTTGCGAATCGGCTCCGCGAGCAGCAAGAGCGCACTCAACAATCCCTGCAACTGCGGGAGGAGATTGACAGCCGGATCCTTACCGGCGCCGGCGCGGAAAAGGTTCTCGGCCGCATAACGGAAGCAGCCGCGCTCCGAACTGGCGCGCGATTTGTGGGAGTGGCCCGCCGAACCGCCGTCGGATTACAGTGGGAAGCACTCTCCGGGCCACACCCGCCTGCGCCGTCGTTGAAGCAGTCCCTTTTCACTGTGGCCACAGCGGTGTTTCTCGACCGTGATCCTGTGATCCAGGATTTCCCGAATGGGTCATCTGCGGGATTATCCGTGGTCGGGCTGCCAATCGATTTTTCAAACGAAGAATCGCTGCTTCTACTTGCGGGCTATCGCTGCGGCGATCGCATTCCGATAGATACTTTGGATGGCTTCCGCACACTGACGGCCAATGCACGCTTTTTGGCCACATCGCGCGAAACCCATATTGCTTATCGCGCACTTTTCGAATCCACCTGCGAGGCGATGGTGCTTGCCGATTCCCAAGGCAGGATCCTCGAGGCGAATCGCCGCGCCCGCGAGATGCTGCACTGGAAAAGCGATCTCGGCCAAAGCATTGCGCTGGCGGAATTCTTCGAGCACCCCTCTGCAAGTGAATTCGACCAATGGTTCAGTTGCGGCGCTTCAGCCGCCCGCGCGCCGATGCTGGAAGCGCGCCTGGAAAACGGGCTCGAAGTTCGTATTGTCTTGCGACAGGCCCTTGGAGGAAGTCAGCGTTTGCTTCTTGTGCTTGAGGAAGGCCAACTGGTGCAACGCACGGAGAGCCGCTGGAGGCAGGCGCAAGCGGAGCTATCGAGCGTCTTGGACGCCGTCGAAGCTGGCATTTTGCTCGTAGCGCGGGATGGCTCGATTCGCCTCACAAATTCGCGTTTTGGAATGCTGTTCGGCTTGGATGCCCGAGCGACTGGCAGCCTCGAGACGTTTGATGATCTTTCGAAATTGATTCAGCTGCGCTTCCGTTCTCCGTCGGTTTATCGTGCGCCCTGGGAATCGTTTCTCAACGGCGCTGGCGATCCGGTTCATGACAAACTCGAGATGAGTTCGCCAACGGGGCGCGTGCTTGAACGGTACGCGCGCCCGATCCTCGATGATGAGGGGCAGAGTCAAGGCTGGCTCGAAGCCTATTGGGATGTTACGGCCCAAACGCAACTCCATTCCAAGCTGCAGCAGTCCGAGAAATTGGCTGCGGTCGGCCAGCTTGTCTCCGGCATTGCGCATGAGCTGAACAACCCGTTGACTTCGATCATGGGCTACGCGCAACTGCTGCGAAGCCATCCGCTCTCGGGCGGCAAGGGCGGCGAAGCGCGGTTGATTTTCGAAGAAGCCGAGCGCGCCAGCCGCATCGTCAAAAATCTTCTCGCCTATGCGCGAAGGGCGGAGCCTGAGCGCGCCGCCACAAACGTGAACCTGATTGTCGAGCGAACGGTTGCGCTCCGCAGCTACGAGCTGAAAATCCAAAACGTGGATGTGCGCAGCGATTTGGATCCTGATCTACCCGCAACTCTGGCCGACGCCCACCAGCTTCAGCAGGCCATCTTGAATCTCCTCATCAACGCTGAACAGGCGATTCTCGGCAGCCGCAAGCAAGGACATATCCAGGTGCGCACCAAAATGCTTGCGGGATCGCGCTTCTCGATTGAAGTCTCCGACGACGGGCCGGGGATACCGCGCGAAATCTCCGCCCGCGTCTTCGATCCGTACTTCACCACGAAACCCAGCGGCGTCGGCACGGGTCTGGGGCTGGCGATCGTGCGCCGCATTGCGGAGCAGCATGAAGGAAAAGTGAGTTTTGAGAATATTTCCGGAGGAGGGGCCAAATTCACGCTGGAGTTGCCGCTCCTGCCAGTTCCGGCGGGCGAACCTTCTTCCATCGAAGCGAAGGAGCCGAACGCGCAGAAACCTGCGTGCGCTCATGTGCTCGTGGTGGAAGACGAGCCAACCGTCGCACGATTGGTGGCGGATGTGCTTCGCGACGATGGCCATGATGTTGAAGCGGTGATCGATAGTCAGGAGGGACTGGAGCGTGTTTTCCGCCGGCGCTTTGATCTGATTATCTGCGATCTGCGCATGCCGCGCCTGGATGGCCCGGCGTTTTACGACGCCCTCGTTCGCGCCCGCAGCACGGCCCGCCATCGCATGCTCTTCATCACAGG
>JASHYE010000315.1 GCA_030043155.1 Candidatus Acidiferrales bacterium
CATCGGCCTGCTCGCGCTCATTGAAAAACTCCGCCCCGCGCCTGCGCCTCATCCCGAATATCAGCCGCTCGTGAGCGTCCTGATTCCCGCGTACAACGAAGAAATCGTCATCGCAGACACCGTCGGCGCCGCCCTTGCCTCGCGTTATTCGAAGCTCGAAATCCTCGTCGTCGACGACGGTTCCACCGACCACACCGCTGAACGCGTCCTCGAATCTTTCGGCCACGATTCCCGCGTCCGCCTGCTGCGCCAGGCCAATTACGGCAAATCCGCCGCGCTCAATCACGCCCTCTCCGAAGCCCGCGGCGAAGTCATCATCACCATTGACGCCGACACTGTCGTCGACCGCGACGCCATCCCGCTCCTCGTCCGCCATTTCGCCGACCCGCGCGTCGGCGCCGTCGCCGGCAACGTCAAAGTCATGAACCGCACCCGCTGGCTCACCCGCTGGCAGGCCCTCGAATACATCACCAGCCAGAATCTCGAAAAGCGCGCCTTCGATCTGCTCAACTGCATTCCCGTCGTTCCCGGAGCCATCGGCGCCTGGCGCGCCGAAGCCATGCGCAGTTGCGGCGGCTTCGCCGGAGACACCGTCGCCGAAGACACCGACCTCACCATCACCATTCGCCGCCACGACTGGAAAATTCTTTACGACGAAGAGGCCATCGGCCGTACCGAAGTCCCCGACACTATGGACGCGCTCGTCCGCCAGCGCTTCCGCTGGACTTTCGGCACGCTTCAGGCCGTCTGGAAGCACGGCGACGCCGTTGGCCGCAAGCGCTACGGCACGCTTGGCTGGATCACCATTCCCAACGTTTTCCTTTTCCAGATCGTTCTTCCGCTCGTCTCGCCGGTCATCGATTTCCTGTTCCTCTTTTCCATCCTCCTCTGGGGACTTGCTCAGTTCCGCATCACCCATCTTCCGCCGCTTTGGACCAGCGACGACGTCATTCGCTCCATGATTTTCTTCGCCGCCTTCATGCTCATCGATTTGCTCACCTGCGTCATCGCCTTCGCGCTGGAAAAAGGCGAAGACTGGTCGCTGCTCATCCCCCTCCTCATTCAGCGCTTCTATTACCGCCAGATGATGTACGTCGTGCTTTTCCGCGCCATCAAGGAAGCCGTCCACGGACGTCCCGTCGGCTGGCGCGGCGTCGAAACCCAAAAGCCCGAACTCCCCGCCCCCGTCACCCAGCCGGAATAGCGCCGCGGTTTTTCGCATTGCCTTCGTAGGGGCGCTGCTTGCTGCGCCCGCGCCTGCCCGCCAGGGCGGGCGACTCCCCGAGTCGCGGCTTTTCGTGGTCATCCTGAGCGGAGCGCTTTCTGCGGAGTCGAAGTCCGCTGTTTGGACTCCGGTGCACTCTACCGGAGGATCTCGCCTCGACGCTTTTCGCTGTCATCCTGAACCCGTCGCGCCCTTGTGCGAACGGTGTCTGCTGTTTCTTTCCGTTGTCATTCCGAGGAGCGTCGGTCGCGACGAGGAATCTGCATTTGCCTTCGTAGGGGTGGGGCTTGCCCCGCCCGCGCCTGCCCGCCAGGGCGGGCGACTCCCTGAGTCGCGGCTTTTCGTTGTCATCCTGAGCGCAGCGTTTCTTGCGGAGTCGAAGTCCGCTGTTTGGACTCCGGTGCACTCTACCGGAGGATCTCGCCTCGACGCTTTTCGCTTTGCCTTTCGTTTGTGCTTTTGCCTTTTCTCGCCACTCGCCACTCGCCACTAGCCACTTGCCACTGCATTTGAGTTGTCATCCCGAACCCAGCGCGCGTTGTCTGCGCGATGGCGGTGAGGGACCTGCTTCTGCTCTTATCTGTCATCCTGAGCGCAGCGAAGGATCTCGCCTCGACGCACTTGGTTGTCATCCCGAAGCGGTTCATAGCGAGGGATCTGCTTCTGTTTTCATTCCGGCGTGAAGCGGCCAAAAAACGCACGAAGCAGATTCGGTTACGCGAGAAAAAAAACGCATATCTCTGTCGATTAGAAACGGCTCCGGGCGTTTGTTTTGTGTAAGTTACGGCGACTTCTAATAATTCAGGGGTGTGTCGATTAGGAATGGCGAGAAGGATGGAGTAAGCGGCTGCAGAGGGCCTCAGGCGAGGCGAGTGCCCCACCGGAAGCCTCGGGGAAAGCTGAGCGCTGCGGGATTGGATGCGCTAACCACAGAGTACCCTTATAGCATAAGTTAACTGAATTGTCAACAGCAATCGTACTGCTTAGCTGAGCCTTTCCTTCTTCGTGTACAACCATCCCGCACCCCTTAGGAATCTGCTTTTGTCTTCCTTGGGTGCCCATTGGCATTTATAATTCAGTACTTTAGAAGGATTGTTACTGGCAGCTTTCTGCCGTCCAACCCTCTGGTAGGCTCGGGAGCACTTCCGATGGCGAAAATGAACAAGGCACTGTCCTTTGAAACTACATTTGGAACCTACGTAGCCGACGAATTGCTCGGCGAAGGCGGCGCAGGGCGCGTTTATGGTGGTGTTGATGGCGAAAAAAGGCCGGTTGCGATAAAAGTGCTGGCTGCAGACCGAGCGACCACAGACAAAAGACGTCGATTTAAGAACGAAATTGCATTCCTGCAACGCAATAAGCATCAGAATATTGTGACGGTCACCGACCACGGCGTGGACGCCACCGGGCCCTTCTACGTTATGCATCGGTACGATGGCAATCTCCGAGATGCTATGAAGGCAGGCGTCCAGCCAAATCAGGTAATGTCTCTATTCAGTCAAGTACTGGATGGGGTGGAGGCCGCGCACTTCCAACAAGTAGTGCATCGAGATTTGAAACCAGAGAATATCCTCTGGGACAGGACCAAGAGTGTTCTGGCCGTCGCGGATTTCGGGATAGCTCGCTTCGCCGAAGACCTTTTGATCACCTTGGTTAAGACCGGGGATGGGCAGCGCCTGGCCAACTTTCAATACGCGGCTCCGGAGCAGCGTGTTGAAGGCCGCGACGTCGGCGCTGCTGCCGACATCTACGCGCTTGGTTTGATGTTGAACGAAATGTTCACCGGAGAAGTTCCTCATGGTGCCGAACCTCGCGGAATCGGCCAGGTCAGTGCAGCGCACGCTTTCTTGGACTCAATCGTAACTGCTATGCGTAAACAATCACCTGAAGAGCGACCCCGTACGATCGCGGAGGTCAAGAGCTTAATTCAGCGATACCAAGCCGAGGCAGTATCCCTTCAGCGGCTTAGCCAAATCGACGGAACGGTGATCAGATCGACGGAGATTGACGAGCCATTGGCGGAAACGCCGCCGCGACTTGTTGATTTTGACTGGAAGGGGGGACAGCTCACTCTGATTCTTGACCGGGCCGTCACGCCCCAATGGATCAATGCCTTATACCAAATGAGCGGCTACAGCGCGGTTCTCGGAAAGCCTCCGCAACTGTTTTCATTCCAAGGCAATAAGACTTCTATCTCTGCCCGGGAACACGAGGTACAGAGCATAATTGACAACTTCAAACAATGGCTGCCTACCGCATCCCGGACGCTGAAGACTCAACTTGAGCAGGCGGCCCGCAGAGACGAAGCCGCAAGAAGAGAACAATTGCGCCGAGAGCACGAAGCGGAGGAACAAAGGCTTCGCATAAGACGCAACATCAAAATATGAAGCGCCAGATTCTATTGACACCTCGGTTAACAAATGCTATAAGGGTACTGTATGGTTAGCGCATCCAGTTCCGTATCTCTCACCTTCCCGCGAGGCTCCCCGTGGCGGCTCCGCGCCGCCTGAGGCCTTCAGCAGCCGCTTATTCCACCCTCCTCGCCATTTCTAATCGACACACCTATGAAAAATTAGAACTCCTCGTAAGTATCTTTAGAATGAGAGGAAAACGTTTTCCTAATCGCCTGAGAAATGCATTTTTTACAAAGTGCGGCAACTCCCGGCTCTTAACTTTCAACTCTGAACGGCCCTTCTGCTATAATCCTGCTGTTGATGGGCTGCACCCCACGAAGTCCTCGCAAACGGGGGCGGCACCGGAGGTCAACATGAGCGACGTTCCCCCTTCTGGCAAGGGTGCGGGCAACGGCAAAGTCACCGTGCCTGACATTCTCCGCCGCAAAACTTCCGTCAGCAATTCGCCGCATACGCAAATTTCACAACAAAAGATCACCTGCCTCACCGCATACGACTATTCCACCGCGCGCCTGCTCGACGATGCTGGAGTCGACATTCTGCTCGTCGGCGATTCTCTCGGCATGGTCGTCCTCGGGAATGACACCACGCTGCCCGTCACGCTTGACGACATGCTCGTCTTCGTCAAAGCTGTTCGCCGCGGCACGCGCCATGCGCTCCTTGTCGCGGACATGCCCTTTGGCACGTTTCATGTCTCCGTCGAAGAAACTGTTCGCGCCGCGCTGCGCCTGGTGAAAGAAGGCGGCGTCGACGCGGTGAAACTCGAAGGCGGCGAAAAGCGCATGGAAATGATTGCGCGCCTCGTGGAATCGGAAATTCCTGTGATGGGCCACGTCGGACTCACGCCGCAATCCGTCCTCGAATTGGGCGGCTTCCGCGTGCAGGGAAAATCCGCCGAATCCGCCGAGCGCCTTTTGCGCGACGCGCGCGCCGTGGAAGCCGCGGGCGCTTTTTCCGTGGTGCTCGAATCCGTTCCGCGCGAACTCGCTGCGCGCATCACCGGCGAGCTGCGCATTCCCACCATCGGCATCGGCGCGGGTCCCAATTGCGACGGCCAGGTGCTCGTTTTCCACGATCTCGTGGGACTCGCGCTCGGCGGCTCGCCGAAATTCGCGCGCCAGTACGCCAATCTCGGCGACGAAATTTCCCGCGCCACCCGCGCTTTCTGCAAAGACGTTCAGAACGGCAATTTTCCGTCCGACGCGGAATCTTTTCATGCGCCGCAGTTCGGCGCGCAGCCGAAAACGCAGGTCCATTGAATTTCGAGCGAGAGGATTTTTGTAAAATGACGCCAGAAGAAGTTCGAACACTTTACACTTACAATTCCTGGGC
>JASHYE010000316.1 GCA_030043155.1 Candidatus Acidiferrales bacterium
TGAGTTTCTTCGCCTCGCCGCGCGGGCGGGACATCGTGGAAATGGGTTTGCAGCGCTCTGGGCGCTATCGGGCGATGATCGACGCGACGCTGAAAAAGGAAGGCTTGCCGCTGGACCTGTTTTATCTGGCGCAGGCTGAGTCGGCATTCAAGCCGCGGGCGGTTTCGACCAAGGGCGCGCGAGGAATCTGGCAATTCATGCCCTACACGGGCCAAGAGTATGGATTGCACAGGACGTATTACGTGGACCAACGGGACGATCCGGCGGCAGCAACGGAAGCCGCTGCGGAGAGTCTGCGCGACTTGTATCAGACCTTCAATGACTGGTATCTGGTGATGGCGGCATACAATTCCGGCCCGATGAACGTGTCGCGTGCAGTAGAGCGCACCGGCTATGCGGACTTCTGGCAGTTGCAAAAAATGAACG
Source organism: Candidatus Acidiferrales bacterium (assembly GCA_030043155.1). The sequence continues at coordinate 427 of JASHYE010000316.1, forward strand.
CGCTGCCGGAGCAGACGAAGAACTACGTTCCGATTATTTTGGCGCTGGCGCTGGTGGCGAAGGATCCCGGGCTTTACGGCATTCACGTGGACGCGGACCCGGGACCGGAGTTCGATTCCGTCAGCCTCGAGCATTCCGTCAGTTTGCGGCTCGTGGCGGACGCGACGGGAGCGACCGTTGATGATTTGCAGGCGCTCAATCCCGAACTGATTCGCGGTGTGACGCCTCCGGATTTTGTGCTGAACGTGCCGGAGGGAACGGGCGACAAATTGAAGACGGAAATTGCGGGGATTCCGGCGGACAAGCTGACGTCGTGGAGGCTGGCGACATTCGCTTCGGGCGAAACGATGGGCGCAGTGGCGAGGCAGTATCACGTCACGGTAGCGTCGCTGGAAAACGTGAACATGATTGATGCGCACGATCCGCCTGCTGCCGGCACAGTGCTGATTGTTCCGACGGCGCCGCCGCGTGTGCGACGCGTTTATTACCGCGTGCGTTCGACGGACACGCTGGATAGCATCGCGGCAAAGTACGAAGTGACGGTGAGCGATCTGCAGAGATGGAATCACCTGCGAAGCTCGCGAACTCCTCACGGGCGGACGCTGCGCATTTATGAGAATTACTATCCCATGGAAAGCGTGGGCGACACGCGCATTGCTTCGCGCCGCACGAGCGGGAGCACCGTGGCGGTTGCGCAGAAATCCACAAACGGAAAAGTGGAGCATCGCGTTCGATCGGGCGAGACGCTGTGGTCGATTGCGCATCAATATGGAACGACAGTGGCGGCAATCAAGCAGTCGAATCCTTTTTTGGCTAGCCGCCAACTGGAAGTAGGCGATCTGCTGAATATCTCACCTCACAAGCTGTAAGCATATTGTTTTCAACACTTTATAGATAGTGATGGAAGCGGCGGCGTTCGCGCGGGGAAGATCGCGCTGGTTTGACTTCGCTTACTTTGCGCCTTGACAAAGCTTGGGAAGTACGATTAAAACGAAGTGGGTATTGCCGCTGAGCACAGATCCTACGGAGGGAAACATGTTCGACGCGAAGTTCCACGACAACGAAGAAGACAACGAGCTCCCCGGTTTTGAACCGGACGAAGAAGAAGAACAGGCTGAGGCCGGCGGCGATGAGCGCGAAGTAGTCGTCGAAGAAGATGTGATGGAAATCGGCGACGAGGAAGAGCCGGAATCGGAGGGCGGAGGCAGCGGCGCGAGCCGGCGTCCGGCCCGGCGAAAACCGGCGCGCAAGCCGGCAGGAAAGAAGAAGAGTAAGGCGAAGAAAGCGAAGAAGGCTGCGCCGAAAAAGAAAAAGGCAAAGTCCAAAGGCAAGGCGAAAGGGCGTTCGAAGAGACGCCGCCGGTAAACGTTACGAGCTAGTTCGAAGGTTTGCTGAGTTCCGAGAGCGCTGCGAATTTGCGTGGAAGCTACGCGGAGTCGCGGCGCTTTTGTTTTTGTGTGAGCTTCTTTTCGGAAGAGCAGGGCAGCCAGCCACGAGTTCCGCTTACTTCAGGGGCGGGTCCTGGATGGTGGCTGGACGATTGTCGCGAGTGACGCGGATGACTCCGGACTGATCGGTGAAGAAGCTTTCGTAGCCATAATTGCGTGGAACGGCGGTGAGAGTGAACGCATGGGGATTGCCGTTGGCGTCGAGCTGGGTGGGCGCGTAGTGAATGGAATAGCCGCCGGACATGGCCGATTGCGCGGCGTCACGGGCGGGTTGGCCGAGAGACTCGAGAGAGGTCGGGTAAGCTGAAGCGCCATTTTCGTAGGTGGCGAGCTGATGCTGGAGGGTCTCAATGGCTTCGAGGGCAGAGCGTTCAGAGGCAGGGCGGGGATCCTGGAAACGCAAGGGAAGTGCGAGCCAGATGATTGCCCAGATGCCGGCGACGGCGACGACGATAGCGACGAGGAGTTTCGGCGAGGCGCCTCTCTTGCGATGCTCCGGAGCGAGCCCGGACTCCGGCTCGGTTTGGTCGGCGCCGCAATAAGGGCAAATGGCGCTGGCGGAGTTGATTGGGCGCTGGCAATTGGGGCAGAGGTACATTCGACGAGGGCGCTCAGGGTGTGGCGGCGTGGCCGGCGATGACGAGACCGATGGTCATGGGCGAAGTGCCGACGGCGGCTTTGAAGTAGACG
>JASHYE010000317.1 GCA_030043155.1 Candidatus Acidiferrales bacterium
GGTTTCCTTTCCACCGCCACAGCTTTGTACGACCGACTGACTGCATTTGAAACGGTGGAATATTTCGGCCAGCTTTATGGATTGGATTCCGCAACGATAAAGCAGCGTGCCGCTGACCTTTTCAAGGCGCTGGACATGGAGGAATTCCGCGACCGCCGTTGCGCGAAGCTTTCCACGGGCATGAAGCAGAAAGTCTCCATCGCGCGAACGCTGATTCACAATCCTTCGGTGATGATTTTTGATGAACCGACCAGCGGGCTGGACGTGATGACCGCGCGCTCAATTATTGAGTTTATCCGCCAGTGCCGCGACCGAGGAAAAACCGTGATTTTCTCAACGCACGTGATGACGGAAGTGGAAAAGCTGTGCGACCGCATCGGAATTATTCATGGCGGGAAGCTGCGCACGGAAGGGACGCTCGAAGAGATGCGGGACCGCTACCGGAAAGAGACCTTGGAAGACGTTTTCGTCGAAGTTTCGGGAGACGGCCGATGAGTTTGAGCAAAGCGCTGATTGTTTACCGCAAGGAATTGCGTGACATGCTGCGGGATAAACGCACCATTCGCTCGATGGTCATCATTCCGGTTGTAGCGTTTCCCCTGTTGATGATGGTTGTGGGCTACTTCGGTTCCAAGTCGGAGACCGAAGCTCATCTTGAAACATCCGCCGTTATGATCCAAGGCAGCCAATATGCGCCAAAGCTGATGGCGGCGCTCAGCAAAGTTCCAAAAATCAACGTTCAGCCATATCAATCCGATGCCCGCCAGGAAGTGACCGACAAGAAAATTCGCGCCGTGGCAATGATTCCGGCAGGATTTGATTCCGACGTTGCTGCAGGCAAAACGCCCCAAATCAGCATTGGGTATTTTGAGGGAGATGAGAAGTCCGAGCTGGCGCGCGACCGGCTGCAAACGTTTTTCTCCGATTATCGCGATGGCGTGGCGCGTGCGGCGCTGGAAGCCCGCGGCGTTCCTGTAAGCCTGCTGAGTCCTTTTCAAATCGATGCGCAGAATGTCGCGCCACCATCCAAAGTGGGCGCAGAGCTCATCGGCGGCTTCGTTCTCTATATGATCATCATTTGGTGCTTCACCGGCGGGATGTACCCGGCCATGGATTTGACCGCCGGCGAAAAAGAACGAGGCACGATGGAAACTATCCTTACCAGTCCGATCTCTCGCGCGGACCTCGCCTTTGGGAAATTTCTAATGGTATTCACCGGGTCGGTGGTGAGTTCGGCGCTGTCGATTGGCTCGCTGGCCTTTGTCTGGAGCAAGCGCGCGGAGTTCGGTATGGGTACCTCTAACCTGCAGATCTCCATCAATGCTGGATCCCTGCTTTCGCTGACGATGGTTCTGCTGCCACTGGCCGCGTTATTTGCATCGGTGCTGATCGCAGTGGCGCTCTACGCCAAGAGCTACCGCGAAGCGCAGAGCTATATTTCGCCCATGGTCTTCCTTGTCGTTCTGCCGGGAATCATCGGCATGATGCCCGGAATCGAACTGAGCTGGAAAACAGCGTTTGTGCCTATCCTGAATATTTCTGTTCTCAGTAAGGTACTCATGGGTGGAAGCTATCCGTGGCCCTATATCGCTGCAATTTTTGGCATGACATGCGTCTACGCTGGTATTGCTCTCGCTTGGGCAGTGCGCATGTTCAATCGCGAAGACGTGTTGTTCAGAACGTAAAGCGCTACCTCAATCCGCAAACGGTTGCGGCCGCGTACCTCTGTGTGGCAATGCCGACATGCTAGAATCGCAGCGGATGCCTGATGCGCCCCTGATCGACGTTCGCGAACTCTCCAAGGACTTTCGCACCTTCAAACGGCGCGAAGGAGTCTGGGGCTCAATTCAAAACCTGTTTGTCCGCGATTACACCATGGTGAAGGCCGTGGATCGCGTCAGTTTTGCCGTGGATCGCGGCGAGATGGTTGGTTACATCGGCCCGAACGGCGCGGGAAAATCGACCAGCATCAAGATGCTCACCGGAATCCTGATGCCCAGCTCCGGCGAAGCGCGAGTGAATGGTTTCCTGCCTTACAAGCAGCGGCGCCAATACGTAAAGAGCATCGGCGTCGTGTTCGGCCAGCGCACGCAGTTGTGGTGGGATATTGCCGTCGTTGAATCATTCAAGCTGCTGCGTCGCATTTATGAAGTTCCGGAGCAGGATTTCCGTGAGCGGATGGAGAAATTCAACGAAATTTTGGGAATCCAGGATTATCTGTTCACGCCGGTGCGCAAATTATCTCTCGGCGAGCGGATGCGCTGCGATCTGGCCGCGGCGCTGCTTCACAATCCTCCGCTGCTTTTTCTCGACGAGCCGACCATCGGCCTCGACGTGGTCGCCAAGGACCAGATTCGCAAATTTCTGCGCGCCATTAATCGCGAATTTCAAACCACCGTGCTGTTAACCACGCATGATCTCGACGACATCGAGGAACTTTGCCGGCGAATCATGATCATCGATCATGGCCGCCTGCTCTATGACGGGCCGCTTGGCGTGCTGAAGCAGAAACTTCTCCGCACAAAGCAAATCAAGTTCGCTGTGAAGGATTCGACGCAGCTTGCAGGCGTGCGCGCATTTGTTCGCGATGGAATGGAGCTCGAGCAGGTGGACCAACTGACGTACCGCATTCGATTTGACCGCACACGAGTGGCGACGGCGGATTTGATCCGGCAAATTCTGAATACGGTGGAAGTACGCGACCTGCTCATCGAAGACGAGCCGATCGAAGAGGTGGTCAAGCGAATTTACGCGGGCGAAGCGCTACACGAAGTCGCGATGTGAATGGCACGAAAGAGCGAGATGAACCCGAAGATTAAAGATCCCGGATTTCACATGAGTGCGGAGGAATTCCGCCGGCACGGTAAAGAAATGGTGGACTGGATCGCGGATTACTACGAGAAAATCGAGTCATTCCCCGTGATGTCGCGGGTGAAACCCGGAGAGATACGCGCGTCACTACC
>JASHYE010000038.1 GCA_030043155.1 Candidatus Acidiferrales bacterium
TCCGCTATCAGCTGCGTATCGACACCGTAGACTAGCTTCAACGCAAGCTCGATCTGAGCTGGAGAGTAATCCCGTGCCTGCAGTCCGCGGACGGAGGCGTCAATCAAAACGCTAAGCGCTGGAACGTCTTCTGGTGTTGCGCAGCGAACTTGAATTTCCGCAGGCATGGGAACTCGCCGGACTTCTGTGGACCCGACTTAGCTCGCGCTTTTCCCTTCGATTTCGCGGTGAATAGCAGCAATGAATTCATCGAGCCGCTGAGGGCCGAGGTCGCCTTTCGAACGATGACGAACCGAAACTGAATTTGATTCGGCTTCCTTGCCGCCCACGATCAGCATGTACGGAATCTTTTGCAGTTGCGCATCGCGAATTTTCGCTTGCAGTTTCTCATTGCGGTCGTCGAGGTGCACGCGAATCTGTTTCTCGCGTAATTTCATTTCCACGGATTTCGCATAATCCGAAAATTTGCCACTCACCGGCAGAATACTCACCTGCACGGGCGCGAGCCAGGTCGGAAACGCGCCGGCGTAGTGCTCGATCAGAATTCCAAAAAAGCGCTCAACGGAACCCAGCAGCGCACGGTGAACCATCAACGGCTGATGGCGCGCTCCGTCTTCGCCGACGTATTCCAACGCGAAACGCGCTGGCAAATTGAAATCAAATTGCACGGTGGTAAGCTGCCACGGGCGCCCGATGGCATCGATGAGCTTCACGTCGATCTTAGGGCCGTAAAATGCCGCTTCGCCCTGAATGCGTTTGAATGGAATTTTCATGCGGTTGAGCGTGTCTGAAAGCGCAGCGGTCGCGCGGTTCCAGTCTTCCGCTTTTCCCGCGTAGTTTTCCGGATGCGCGGCGTCCCATTCCGAGAGCTCCACTTCGTAGCGATCGAATCCAAACGTTTTCATCACCGCAAACGCGAAATCGAGGCAGCCCTCGACCTCCGATTCGATCTGATCGGGACGGCAGAAAATGTGCGAATCATCCTGTGTGAAGCCGCGCACGCGCAGCAATCCATGCAGAACCCCGGAGCGTTCGTAGCGGTAAACCGTGCCGAGTTCAGCATAGCGAAGCGGCAAATCGCGGTAGCTGCGCAGATGCGATTTGTAAATCAGAATATGGCCCGGGCAGTTCATCGGCTTGATCTGGTAATCAGCCTTCTCAATCTCGATGGGGCTGAACATGCTGTTTTGATAAAAACCGGTGTGGCCGCTGGTCTTCCAAAGATCGAGGCGCATCACGTGCGGAGTGAAAACCAAATTGTAGCCGCGGCGCAGCAGTTCCTCGCGCAGCCAATTTTCAACAATGGTGCGGATAAGCCCACCATTGGGATGCCAGAAAATCAGGCCCGGGCCGGCCTCTTCCTGAATGCTGAAAAGATCCAGTTCCGTGCCGAGCTTGCGATGGTCGCGACGCTTGGCTTCTTCAAGCTTGTGGAGATATTCATCGAGCTCGGCCTGGTTGTAAAAGCAGACCGCGTAAATCCGCTGCATCTGGGGATTACCTTCATGGCCTTTCCAATACGCGCCTGCGACATTCATCAATTTGAACGCACGAATTCTTCCCGTGGAGGGTATGTGCGGGCCGCGGCAGAAATCGATGAATTTTCCGGTTGTGTAAAATGAAACCATCGGCTCGATGGCTTTTTCCTCCACCAGCTCGCACTTGAATTCCTGCTTCGATTCACGATAAAGCTTCAGCGCCTCGGGCTTCGGCACAAGTTTTCGCTCATTGGGGATGTTTTGCGAAGCGAGTTCGTGCATTTTCTTTTCGATACGCTCGAGGTCTTCAGGAGTAAATGGCTCATCACGGAGAAACTCATAGAAAAAACCGTTATCGATAGGCGGTCCGATGCCGAGCTTCACGTTGGGGAAAAGCTCGATGACCGCCGCAGCCATCAAATGGGCTGCGGAATGGCGCAATACTTGAATTGCATCGGCATCCTTGGGCGTGAGAATGGCGAGCGAAGTGCTCTCTTCAAGCGGCCGCGAAAGATCCCACAGCTGGCCATCCACTCGCGCGACGAGCGCCTCTTTTTCCAGACGCGGAGAAATTTGGCGCGCGATCTCCGCAGGCGTGGTGCCGCTTGCAACTTCGCGCTTGGCGCCGTCAGGTAGCGTAATTTCGATGGTGCTCATTTGTCCTCGCCTGAATGAGCGCCGCACGACCTCAGATTATTCAGTGACACTATTGGCTGAGGCGGCGCTTTCAGGAAACACCTAGCTTACTGGCGGAGTCTTGCGGGGTCAAGAATCAGCTGCTTACGCGGAACTTCTTCAAAAATGAGTGCCTTCGTTGGAGGCGTCGCTGCCGTGGGTCGCTGCTCGCATCGGGCTGCCCAGATCCGCCAGAAGAACCTCCTGACTTTCAATGATCGGGAAGCCTTTCGCCGCGGACATCACTTTGGCGAGCGCCTGATAGAAATAAAAATTCTGCTCGCCAGCGCGCAGGTCTTCGATGGAGTTCCAAATGGACATCACGCGAACGTCAATGGAAGATGCGCTGCCGTCTCCGCGCAAAACAAGAAGGCCGCGAAAACCATTTTGCTGACGCGCGTGGGGGATAGCGTCCTGGACGGTGGAGAGAAATTGCGAGAGTTGCTCGGGCACAATGTGGAATTGGGTTACACGGGCGTGCATGTTGTCCTCCGAAGCTGCTGATGGGGCCGAAGCGATGGCTAAGCCTACGCCTGTTGCAGCGCAGCAGTAAAGTAGGCGGAGACCGGACAAAATTTGCAAAAGTTGGCGGTACTAGAACCGACCAACTCGCCTTTTCTGGGCACAGAAACCCGGCAAGTTTGGTCTGCGAAGCATCGTCGTCAGCAGTATCGCTTAAGCTGCGCGAATTTTTTGGCCGCATTGTAGGGAAGCAGGAATCTGCTTACCCTAGCCTTAGGGTAAGTGGCCTTGCAGAACTTTCTCTCTGCAACGATCTTCGTTTTCTTCCCGGAGCACTGGCGCCCGAAGTCGCTTGGCTTGGATGCCAACAACTGGCGCGACGCCGCGGTTGCTGCCGGCTGCACACAAATCATCATTTCACTTTCGATATACATCTGGTGGTTCGTGTATTCGGCGGGTCACTGGGCGCACGCTGCGGTGATGGCGGCAGTGAGGGCGCATCCGGAAATGTCCATCGGAAGCGGTACCACCGAATCGCTCGTCTTTGTGCTGATACATCTGCATCCGCTGACGTGGATCCTGCTTTATTTC
>JASHYE010000318.1 GCA_030043155.1 Candidatus Acidiferrales bacterium
TGGCGCGCGCGAGGTTCGGAGGATGGACGGAAGGCACGCATTTGCGGCAACCGCGCTTTGTCGGGCTGCAAGAAGACCGAGATCCGCGCGAATGCACGCTGGAAAAAGAAAAGAAAGAACCGATTGATCAGCAGGAACTGCAAACAAACCAAAAGACAAAAGAAAAAAGTCGGCGGATCGCACAGGTAAACTCAAGAGAAAGGGAATCATCGCCAGGAAGCGAAAGCTCGCATTCAGATGCGATCGAGAAAGAGCTGGCAAATGCTTCGACCGAAGAGGTCTTCATCGAAGTGGATGGACGGCGTTTGCGCCTGACCAATCTGAACAAAATCTACTTTCCGGAAGATGGAATGACGAAGCGGGACCTTCTGCTCTATTACGCGCGCATGGCGCCGCTGTTGCTGCCTTTTTTGAAAGGCCGGCCGCTGGTGCTGCGAAGATATCCGAACGGAATTCACGGCCAGGCGTTTTTTCAGAAGGATGCAGACAAAAATACTCCCGAGTGGGTGAAGACAGTTCCGATCATCTCCGAAGGCAAATACAAGCCGATCCATTATTTCGTCGCCAATGACCGCGCGACACTGCTTTACCTGACGAATCTTGGATGTATCGACCACAATCCGTGGTCAAGCAGCACAGGTTCTCTGGAACACCCCGACTACATTTTTTTCGATTTGGACCCCACGCCAAATACGGGTTTCGCGGTCGTGATGAAGCTGGCGACGATTCTCCTTTCGATTCTCGACGACGTGGGACTGGAAGCCTTCTCCAAAACGTCCGGCGCGACAGGATTCCACATTTTTGTTCCCGTCGAGCCCCGCTACAGTTTCGAGCAGGCGCGAGCTTTTGTGGAGGCAATTGCGTCGATTGTGGACAGAAAGCATCCGGGATTGCTGACGGCGGAGCGCAGCTTGCGCAAGCGGCCGGACGGACGAATTTATTTGGACGCGCACCAAAATTCGTCCGGACAATCCCTGGCAGCCGTGTATACGGTGCGTGCGTTCCCGCATGCGCCGGTCTCGGCGCCAGTGAAGGCGAACGAAGTCAGCACACGCCTGAATCCTGAGAAATGGAATTTGAGGACGATGGCCGAGCGCATCGATTCCGTTGGAGACCTATGGGCGAATTTCTGGAAGCGGCGGCAGGAAATCGAACCGGCAGCGGAGCGGCTTGAGCATTTGGCGCGTTAGATGTGCTCCGCAGCGCCGGTTCGTGTGAAAAAGCACTAGAATTCCGATGTGTGAGTTTGGTGGTCCACTGGATTTGGCGGATTCGGCGTTTCAAACGAAGGACGCGTTTTCGATTGCCGACGCGATGCGGAAACGGAAGAAGTTCGGGATCTGTCGCTCGATGAAGAAGAGGAAATAGGTCTTACAGGCGCGTTCTGGTTTCGCAGTTCGCTCTCCGCCGCAAACCAGTCTTCCATGTCTCTGCCGTCCTCGCAACCGCGACGCTCGTACAACTCATAAGCACGTTGCGCGATCTGCTCCCGCGTAGGAACTTCTTGTTTTGGTGTACTACGGTATAAATCAGACATTTAACTCCCCCTGGGTTTAGTGTTCCTACTCAATGTATGTCCCGAAATATCCTGCGAACAATACTGAGATTACTGTACAGGCCAACTACGCGAGGATTAGAGGGCTGGCAGCCGAGAGAGGCTTCCGAAGCGGGCAAACTGCAAAGGCCGCTGGGGCCTCCGTGTGCAGTCACTCCCTCAAAGGGACAGGGCCGCCAGTCCAAGGTGAATGGACCGACTCAAAAATAAAACATTCGGTGAACGCGCGCCATCGAGTAGAAACCGGATATGAATCACTGCTGATGAATCAAGGGTATCGAGCGGTTTATTCGGCTTATTCGAGCGACAGCGGACTGGCAAGCTGTTCGAGGCTCGTCCGCTCCGCTTTCACTCCACACGGGGCCGGGACTCCGCACTACACTAGACGTAAAAAGCGATGCGCGGAAGTTAGCGGACTGCAGTTATCCCGTCAATGAGATTTTCAATGGGATTTATTCAGTGCGTTGGACAGGCTTACGAATTACCACAAATATTCTGAGACTGACGAGTGCTGAAATGGCTCAGGGGAGATTGTGATCCGCCAACTCGCTCTTGGCGCTTCCGCTATTCTTGGCGTTCTCTTCGTCTTTGACTTTTTCCTTCTTGCCCTTTTTGCCTCCCCCTTGAGCCCAGCGCTGTTCAAGCGACTCTTTTGTGAAGAACGAATCCTGCAGTCCCGAATTGACTTTGCAACCGTCCGGGTCGTAAAAAACCTGAAACACCTTCATGCCGTTGCGGATCTCCGTTTGCCCGAAATACAGCGTCACGCCATCGATACTGTGAAAGTTGGAGTAGTAATCCACCAATTCGGTTCGCACGTGAGTCACGGGATCACGCATGGCCACTTCCTTACGAACCGGAAGATGCGTGAGTCTCGCAATAGCGATTCGTATCTCGTGACCCTGCGGATCGTCAATCTCGACCCAATCGGCTTCTTTCAAGTCCACGACATCGGGACCAACATAGCGAAAAATCATTCCCGGCTGGTTGAGCCGATACCGCAGGATGTAATCCAAATCGAGCTGCAACTGGCTCTGATTATCGGCAATTTGGCTTGCCGGCTCTTCGCTCACGCCTCCTCGGTCGAGCACCCAGCCCTGGTTCCCATTCGACACATAAATGATATTTCGCTTCTTGGACATCTCCTGCCGGTCTTTATCGGGAAACTTGAGATAATCCACAAAAATTTCGTAATTGCTGAGCATTCCAGAGTGGCCGAAGGTGCCCAGCCGGCCTCGGCAAGTGGAATCTTGTGCTTTCAAGTAGGCGCTACCCCCCAAAGCTTGAATCATGCCTTGGAGCAGCGCTTTGGCCTTCGCGGCGCTTTGCTCCGGCAGCAGGATTTCGCCATCCTGTGCACGGGCAGGCACGCTGCCAACCAGGAGGATTATTCCAGTGGCAGCCAAAACGCAGAGCCGACTCCGCATTAGCCGCACAGGACCGCTCCTCCATTCACGTTCAACACTTCTCCGGTAATGAATGTGGAAAGATCGGATGCGAGGAACAGAATCGCGCCGGCAATCTCCTCCGCCGTTGCTACACGGCCGAGGGGAATGACGCTGGTTGCAAATTTCAGCCCCGCTTTCGTTTTCAAAACGGGCTGGGACATCTCCGTATCAACCCAGCCGGGAGCGACGCAGTTGACCAGGATGTTGTGTCGCGCAAGTTCGGTCGAAAGCCCTTTCACGAAGCTGATGATAGCGCCTTTTGAGGCCGCGTAGTGGGAATGCATGGATTCGCCGCGCTGACCCGCCGTGGAGCTGATCGCGATAATACGACCTGACCTCTGCGCAATCATGCGAGCAACAGCATAATGAACTGTGGAGTAAATGCTCTTCAAATTCACGCGGATCATCTCATCCCATTCGCGTTCGGACATTTTTTCAATCCCAATGTCCTCTACATTCCAGATGCCCGCGTTAGCAACGAGGATGTCCAAGCGGCCCAAGCGTTCGTTCGTGAATTCGACGAGCTTTTTTGCCTCTGCGTCGCGGCTCAGATCCGCTTTGAAACATTCGATTCGCGTGCCATTTTTGCGCGCCTCTTGCTGAACTTTCTCTGCAGCAACTCGATTTTTATGGTAGCTGAAAACTACGTCCGCGCCAGCTTGCGCGAACAATCGCACCGAGGCCGCGCCGATGCCCCGCGATCCTCCGGTAATCAGCGCCGATTTGCCAGCGAGGGAAATCATGCATATTCCAAAGAAGCTATCGCATCTGCTCCGGGCCTGAGAACATCACGACAAAAAAAGAGTTTCTACTATACCAAAGACAAGCTCGGGATCAGCAGATCGCGGAGGCTATCGATTGACACTCGCTGTACGAGCCGCCACAACCAGATCATCAAATAGCGTCCGTGCAACCCGGTCTTCAACCATGCGCTCCGGATGCCATTGGACTCCGATCACCCGATGCGCATCTCCGACCCGCTCCACAGCTTCGATAATGCCATCGCTCGAGCGGGCGGTGACGCGAAGCTCCTGCCCAAGCTCACGAATGGCCTGATGATGAGAGCTATTGACTCGTATTTCGTGCTGGCCAGCAACTTCCGCGAGCCTGCTTCCCGGCTCAACGGACACTTCATGGAAGCGCTCGCTTTCCCCTTTTGCCGCAGCGTGCTGTATGCGCGTTTGCACCTCGCTCGGAATATCCTGAATCAGCGAGCCGCCAAGATAAACATTCAGGATCTGAATCCCATAGCAAATTGCCAACACAGGCTTTCCCTCTTCGAAGCAATGCGCCAGCAACACAAAGTCGGTTGCTTCGCGCGCGGGGTCCGGCTGAGCAGCGGCAGAGTGACGCGACGAACCGTATCTCGATGGATCCACATCCGCTGGGCTGCCGGGCAGCACAATCGCATCCAGGTCGCGGGCCCGCTGTCGAAGCTCGCTAGCGGGTAAATTCAGCTCAATGGGAACCGCCGCGCCGCCGGCATTTTCCACGGATTGCACGTAGAAGTCGTATTTCCTGCGGTCTCCGTTAAGTTGTTCCTGGAGAGTGCGATAGGCGATTCCCACACGAGGCCGGCGCTCTGAATTGTCTCTTTCACGCATAGAAACTCAATCGTACCATCCGCCGAAAACCGTAGCAACACACGCAGCCTCGCCGTGGTCTCTCAGAGCTGATATAGCGGACCTCCTGATTATTGTTTGTTCCTGTGGTGTATTGGTAGATGCGAAGAAATCGATCCTGAGAATTCTGATAGGCGAGCGTCTGTGTCAATACAAGCTGATCGCCATCCCCGCTGTGCAGGCTGCCGGTCTGGACGAACAGGACAGGTTCGTAGGTATTTCCGTGAGGATAAACGATCTTGACCGTCTTGAGATAGTGTGGTTTCGAAAAAGAGTCGTTGGCATACAAGGGGGTACGCAGGGCATTCAGGAGCTGAGGATCGCAGGGTGCCGAGGCGCTCGCCCGCAAACAAAGCTGGATCTGCCCAGGCTCTTCGTCGCCGGATGCAGTATCATCCCCGTCGATAGGCGGTCCTTGGGTGGCGACGAAACGCCAAGCTTCGCGTGTCGCGAAGGGTTTCGATAGATCGATGTTCGAAATTACCGACGATGTCGTAGATTGGGCCGCAACGACGGTTGCGAACGCTAAAGCGACGACGACCGCTTGAGCCATCCAACTTTGGCTCCGCATTGTTTTACACCCCGTTGAAAATCGAAGCGCTGACCTGCCCCGCAAGGCTGCCAAATTATTTTTCAAGATGGGGCGCGAAGTCAAACTGAGACACCGCCAGCCTCGCTGCGTCACCACGGAATCGAGTGCGCGAAGCGGCGCACGGCTTCAGAGAATGCGGCGGGCTGGTCGATATTGGAGATGTGAAACGCGTGCGGTATGACTTCCAGCCGGCCGTTTTGCGCCGCGGCGAGAAAGCGCTTCTCGTGCATGCGAAATCCCAAATCGGCCGAGCCGTTCAGCAGCAACGCCGGGCCGGGATATGCGGCGAGCTTCGGCGCAAATTTCCGGCGCATGACCTCGCGAATTCCCGCAGCGCCTCCTCGCATGAAAAATCCGGGTGCGATCAGCGGCTCCGCGCGCCGTCGCCCGTAAGCCACAATGAAAATGGCGCGGCTTATCGCATTCAACAACCGCTCCGGCATCTTGGCCATCACCAACGAGAGGATTCGATAAGGGGTGTTGTACCAACCCTGCGGCTCAACGGACGCGCTGGCGATCACCAGTCCCGCCGCTTTTTGGGGATAAGCGGCGCCGAATTCCATTGCTATGTAGCCTCCGAGCGACAGCCCGACGACGAGCGCGCGCCCGCCCGCGACTCGGTCCACGACGCTCGCAAGCTCTTGTACGGCTTGTTCCACGTGGAACGGCTCGTCTCGCCGCGAACCATGCCCGGGCAAGTCTTCGCAGATCACGCGGAATTCCGAAGCGAGGGACTCG
>JASHYE010000319.1 GCA_030043155.1 Candidatus Acidiferrales bacterium
GGACGCGTGGACATTCAGGTGGGGACTCTCAGCAAGGCTATCGGTTCGATTGGAGGATACGTCTGCGGTTCGCGTGATCTCATCGATTTTCTCTATCATCGAGGCCGCCCGTTCCTCTTCTCTACGTCACATCCGCCTTCCGTGACAGCGACGTGCCAGGCCGCATTTGCACTCCTCGATTCCACGGCTGGCGAGAAGCTCATCAAACGCCTCTGGAGCAATACAAAATTTTTCAAGCGCAAACTCAAGCGGCTAGGATTCGACACCGGCAAAAGTGAAACTCCCATTACACCCATCATGGTGGGCGATGCGGCGAAGGCTTTTGAATTTTCACGGCAGTTGTTCGATGAAGGCTTGCTGGCCTTGGCGATTGGCTATCCAACGGTGGCCCAAGGAAAAGCCCGTCTGCGCACCATTGTCACGGCGACCCATAAGCGGGCCGATCTGGAACGCGCAACTGAGATTCTGGAGCGCGTTGGCAAAAGACTCGAAGTGATCTGAAGAATCGGTAGCTGCGGCATTATAGCGGGTATTATCCGCCACCCGCCTCGCGCTCCGAGAAAGGTGCTTTCATGAGCCGAAGAAAAGATGCTCCTGGAACTCAACCCTCAGAATCCAACTCAAAGCCGCAGGGCAATATGGGGCCCCCAAGAGACGATTTAATCGATGAAGCTTCGCGCGAGTCATTCCCTGCCAGCGACTCACCCGCGTGGGCGATTCCCAGAAGGCGAAAACAGAAGTCATAAGTTCTGTCTCGACTTGATCTTTTGCAAGTTTCGCTTTTCTTGGCTTCGCGATCCCGTCCTGTTAACTCTTTGTCTATAAATCTTCAGTTGTTGCTTCCGCGGAAGCGTTTCCGAGCCACAATAAGTACTAGAACCTAACACCAAAAGCCTTCGTGACGAGGATGGGGTAAGCCCAATGCACAAATGGCGACTTCCGGCGTGCCTTGCTACCGCTATTGTAGTGACACTCGCTGTGACCGGTTGCAGCCATGCCGTTTTTCAGCAATCCGGCGGTGGAAGCAGTACCAGTCCGTTAATTCTCACGCTTCACGATGCACCCCCAACAACGCCGAGCGGCGTTACAGTCACCTCTTTTGAGGCCACGATTAGCGGCGTGACTCTGCAGCCTGGTAACATTTCGCTGCTGACTAGCCCACAAACACTGGAATTGACCCAGCTCCAGACGAATTCCGTTTTCTTGCAAACCACGCAAGTTGCCACGGGAACCTATACCGGAATCACGATTACCTATGCGAGTCCGCAGTACACATTCTTGAACAATAGCGGCTCCTCCGTGACTGTGAACGGGCAAGTTTGTGCAGCAAACGCCTCCTGCGTTGTATCGAATCCCACGGTTGACAACCTTACCGGTACCGTTACGTTCTCGTCCTCCCTTACGGTTGCGCAGGGGGTCACTACGCTTGTTGAGGCGGACATCAACTTAAACAATATCATCCAAGCTGGATTCGATCTGGATTTCAGTAAGTCAGGGGCAGCCACGGTGATGTCGGTTTCAAGCACATCCGAAGCCCCAACGATGAATGTGGCTGGACAGGTCACGTCCGTAGGCTCGAATACATTTCAGCTCGCCACGACTCAAGGGCCAGCACTTACTATTACCACGAACAGTAGTACGGTCTTTGAATTTGCCCGCGACAATTGCACTGCAAACAATTTCAGTTGTATTGCAAACGGGCAGATTGTGGATGCAGCGGTGGAGATACAGAGTGATGGAGCGACGTTTGACGCGGAGGAAGTGGATTTCGATGATGCTCCAAACACACAGCAAGTCAGTGGTACTGTTGTCATCCAGAATGGCACGCCGCCGACATCTGTAATTATTGTGGTCCACAATACCATTCCGTCTGTCTCGAGTCTGCCTCCAGGAACAGCGGTAACGGTCACAATCGGGGGCTCAGCGTCATATGTGATCAATAACGGATCTTTTGTACTGCCCACTGGGCTGAGTTTCGCGTCCACTTCTGACGTCCTTGTCGGTCAGGAAATGGAAGCGCGCGTGGCCTCAACGAGCAGCATTTCCAACGGCGCATTCACAACAGACAGGCTTGCTCTTGAACAAACGCAGATTGAGGCGGTGGTGAGTAGCGTCGATTCAAGCGTAACACCTTATCCTTATTTCGTCCTGAGTCCTCTGCCGCCGATATTCAGCGCGGCGCCTGTGAATCAGTCATCTCAGCTCGAAGTCGTGGATACCAGTGCAAATGGAACGCAAGGGACCGTCTATCAGGGGTTTACTCCAGACAACATCGGCGGCCTGACTCCCGGTGCGAGCGAGTACGTTAACGTTGGAGGCTTTCTGTTCAACACGACTGGCACGGTCGGCTCGCCATCCATCATCGCAACTGTAGTGTGCCCTTCCAATTAGCACCCCGCCCCTTGAGCTGTAGTGTCCACCGCAGTCGAAGCACTCCAGGACGAGCGCTCCACATTTTGGCGAGGCATTTTGAAGCTTTAGCTATGCTAGTTTCGCAAGCAAGAGCTTCTAAACGGTCACTGGGGTTGTTACCGCAGGGGTCCTCTGCAGGTGGCGATATGCCGTCATGACAATTGCTCCGAGCCCCCAGCACAGCACGATGAGATGGATTAAGAAGCCGACGTGGTATGGCACCATCTCAAGACCATGTATTATAGCGAGCCCCAAAGCTAATCGTCCCAGCAACGGCCCTGTCCCGACTGCTGGACCAAGCAAAATCTCTCCCAACCAGCTTGCTACGAATATCTGCGCCGCGTAGATCGCGACGAGCCAGATGAGGATCGTTGGAATCGAAAGGCCCACTCCAACAACCGTTATGCAAATAATTGCCGCCACAATTGGTGTAGCAAACAAAAAAAGCACGCCAAATCCGAGGGATGGAAAGAATCGTTTGCTGGTTCGCAGAGCGTCAGCAAAAAAACGCGGAATGAGCAGCAAAAGAATCAATCCAAACAGGAACGCTGCTCCCCAGAACTCCGCCCGATGCCAGTAATATCTCCAATTGGAATAATCCGGCCCCTCATGCAATTGCGTAAAGGCGATTGGACTCGCCAGCTTCGATGCAGGATCGATATCCGCTTGATGGCGCCCTTTGTACTTGGTGGGCCCTTGAATGTCGGCATGCGAACCGATGCGTAGTTCGTCTCCATGCAGGGTCACTCCTTCTCCGACGGGCCCATCGAGAGTTGTATCCCCGACGGCCCCGGTAATTCCTCGAGTTATGCTCCCGGAGATCATGGCGTTTCCGCAGCCAAACGTCAGGCTTCCCTCAATCTTTCCCTGCGGGCCCATTTCAAAATCCTGGCATGCAACTAGGACATTCTTGCCGACGCTGCCGTCTATGGTTAATGTCTGCGCATAATCGCGGACGTTTCCGTCCACTTGTCCGTTGATTCGCAATTCTCTCGCCATCGAAATCACGTCTCCCGTCACGTGACCGTCGATTTCGACTTCGTTGCTCCACGCAAACACATCGCCGTTTACAGTGCCTTCGATTCTTATGAAATCGGCAAAAACAAAGAGATCGGTATTAACGGTTTGTCCCGAGGTCAGGGTGTAGCTGGGATGGCCATGGACCAACTCGGAAGCTTGC
>JASHYE010000039.1 GCA_030043155.1 Candidatus Acidiferrales bacterium
GGAAATCCGCGTGCTGACCAATCACCCGCGCAAACTGGCCGCGCTCGAAGGCTATGGTCTCGAAATCGCCGAGCAAGTGCCGCTCGCGCTCACGCACAAGAAGCCCTCACACCAGCAGTTCTGAATTTCGTGATCTTTGAATTGGATTCTAAGTTTCAGTGCTTGGGCTTTGCGGCAGGAGGTTTTACGTAGACATAGGGCTTGATTTTTGCGAAGCGCGCCTTGGAGATGCGCGGAACGGCAAGAAGGTCGGTGACGCTTTTGAATGGGCCGCTTTTCTGGCGAAAATCGAGGATTTTCTGCGCAGTCACTGCACCCACGCCGGGTAATTGTTCGAGCTGCGAAAGCGTCGCCGTGTTCAAATCAAATGGATGCGCAGGCAGTTTCTTTTTCGTCCGCGCGTTCACCAGTGCAGCACAAATCAGCAGCGCCGCGAAGAAAACTGAAATGCAGATTCCTCGTCGCTTCGCTTCTCGGAATGACAATGTTCGCGGAATTCTCAGCTTCCCCTTAACACGCTGCGCTCTGAGCGTTCGGAAGATGATCGAAGATTCAGGCGATTTCATGCCCCTGAGTATCCCACACTTTTACGTCACCGAAAAGTACCGCTTGTGGTTCGACGAGCGTGCGGTCGCCGACGATGACAATACGGGCGTTGGGTGAATCAAAATAGCGGCGCGCGACGGCGAGAACGTCGGCGGCGGTAAGGGAGCGGATTTTGTCGCGGAAAGATTCCAGATAGTTTTCCGGCAAGCGGTCGAGATACACAGTGGAAAGCTGGCTGAGCAATCCATCCTGCGTGGCGATGCCGAGAGAAAAAGTTCCGCACAAATAATTAATGGCGTCGCTCAGTTCGGAATCGCTTACCGGTAGCGAGCGCATACGGTTGAGTTCATAAAATATCTCGGTCAGCGTGGCCGCGACAACGTCGTTGCGCACGGCGGCGTGCACGCTGAAATATCCCGCGTGCCGCATAGGATGAAATGCGCTGCGAGGACTGTAGGTGTAGCCTTTTTGCTCGCGGATATTGGCGATGAGGCGTGAATTGAATGCGCCGCCGAAAATCGTATTGGCAAGAACGGCGCGATGCCAGTCGGGACTTTGGCGATTGAGCGCGAGATTGCCGAGCAGAACTTCGGTTTGCACCGCGCCGGGCAAGTGGACCAAATCCACAGTGCGGCCATGGCTGGGAGATTTCAGATCTGCGGCAAACGCCGGAGCCGCGCCGGACTTCCACGGACCGAAAGTTTTCTCGATCAGATCCAGCATGGCGGGAGTTGAAAAATCGCCGACGGCAATCAGAAGCGCGTTCGATGGAACGTAATTCTGGCGATAGAAGCTGGCGAGATTGTCGACTTTGTAGGATTCGAGCTGGGCTTCGGTTGGAGCGACGGTCGCATAAGGATGATCCGCGAAAAGGATGTGGCGGAAGCGTTCACTGGCGAGGAAATTCGGGGTGGTGCGCTCGATTTTCAATTCCTCAACGCGCTGGCGCCGTTCGCGCTCGAATTCCGCGGCGGGAAACGATGCATGCTGCGCGAGATCAGCGATCATCGTGAGAATTGGTTCGGCGAATTCCGAGAGTCCGGAAATGGCGATGGCGCTGGAATCGGCGCCGGCCATGGTGCCGAGGCTCGCGCCCATCCGGCGCAAATCTTCTTCAATCTGACGGCTGGTGCGCGAAGTTGTGCCAGTGCGAATGACGCGGGAGGTTAATTCGGGGACATCGGGCGAAGTGCGCGAGACGAGCGCGTTGCCGGAGCGGAAAAACAATTCCACGCCAATTTTTGGATATGTGCGCTGCTCGACCAGGACGACTTGCATTCCATTGGAAAGCGTGCGGACGGTACGCGGCGGCCAGGCAACGGCGCGCTCAGGACCGAGAGCGGGAGCTGCGACGGGAATTGGAGGATGCGATGGAGCAGCGGTCATTGGGTTCCTCTGTTTGTCATCTTATCTGGTCCAGTATATCTAATGGCATAAGAACGGCGGCAATGATGAGTGACCCTTCGAGTCCGCTCAGGTAAGGCAGGTGACGCTCCGAAGAGCCCATGAGCGGGAACTGCCATTTGCGCTCGCCGTCCTGCGAGAAGCCAATCCCGAGGCGAGATTCTTCGTCGCATAACGCGCTCCTCAGAATGACAACAAAGGGGGTCACTCATGGCGAAGGGCAACCATGGGATCGAGACGCATCGCACGGCGCGCAGGAATGTAGCACGCCGCGATCGCGACAAGCGTAAGCAGAATCGCGACACCGATGAACGTCACAGGATCAGTCACCTTGACGCCATAGACCTCGCTCGACAAGAACCGCGTCAGCCCAAAAGCAGCAGCGATGCCAATCGCCACTCCAATGAGTGCGAACTTCGCTCCCTGGCCCAAGACCAATAGGCGAATATCCCGCTGCTGCGCCCCGAGCGCCATGCGAATTCCAATTTCCTGCGTCTGCTGCTGGACTGAGTACGCCAAAACACCGTAGATGCCCACTGCGGCCAGGAGCAGCGCCAAAGCCGCGAAAGTGACGAGCAGAGTCATATTGAAACTGTTTTGCTCGGTGGACTTCGACACGACTTGCTCCATCGTTCGCACTTGACCGACCGGTAAGCCGCCGCTCGCCGTACGGAGCTGCTCCTGAATCTCCTGGTTCAGCGAGAGCGGAGCGACGCGCGTGCGAATGACCCAAATCAGCGGCGCGCGGCTGCTGTGGACCGCATTCATCACATCGGTTACCTGTGCGACGGGCACGTATATCGTGGGCAGTGGTTTGTAGTTGAGCCCGTTGTCGTGCACGTCGCCTACCACGCCCACGATCTCCCGTGGAGGGTCGACGAATTCCCGACCCAAGCCTTTCCCAATCGTGATGCGGGTTCCCAATTCCTCGCCCTTCGGCCAGTATTGCTTGGCCATCGCCTCATTGATGATGACGACAGGTTGCGACGAGGCGGAGTCGTTCACCGTGAAGGAGCGCCCTCGCAACAGCGGAATACGGAAGGCTTGGAAATAGCCGGGCGAAATGCTGCGCCACCCTCCGCCGCCCGACCACTGGCCTTGGGTTGGCGCACGGCCTTCGATGTTGAACGGCAGACCGTATCCCCCATTGAGCGGCAGGCAGCAGGTCGCCGCTGCGACCTCGACCCCTGGCAAATTGTCCAATCGTTGCTCCCCGTCACGCACCAATGCCGCCACTGGAGCCGTCTTGGCGAACCGCGCGCCCGCCAGCGACATGTCCATCGTGAGGACATTGTGCGTTTGGAATCCCGGATTCACGCTGCGCAAATCCAAGAACGTGCGGATGAGCAGGCCCGCGCCAGTCAGCAGAACCATGGCCAGCGCCATCTCCACCACCACGAGCACCGACCGGGTCTTGTTGTGCCGCATACCGGTGCCGCCTCGCGTGCCGCTTTCCTTCATGGTGTCCGCCAAGTTCGTGTGCGAGGCCTTGAGCGCAGGTATCAATCCGGAGAGCGCGCCGGCGAGCGCGGAAAGCCCCAGCGCGAACAGAAGCACGCGCCAATCGAGGGTTAACCCTTCCCCGTGCTGGCCGACCCAGGGAAGCTGGCCGGGGTTGATCGCCAACAGCGACCGCACGCAGGCATACCCGAGGAGCAGACCCGCAGCGCCTCCCACGAGCGACAAGAGCACGCTTTCGGTGAGGATTTGACGGACGATCCTTCCGCGGCTCGCGCCGAGCGCCACGCGGATCGCGATTTCGCGTTGCCTTCGCGTCTCCCGCCCCAGCAACAGATTTGCGACATTGGCGCAGGCGATGAGGAGCACGAAACCAACCGCGCCGAAGAAAACCAGCAGCTCCTTCTGCACGGCGGCAACGAATAACTGGTCGAACGGTATGGCCGCGAAGACTTCCCGCGGGCCGAGCATGTTGGAATACCGCCGGCGGAATTCGTCGGTAGCGAGCTTCAGCGCCGCGTCAGCTTGCGCGATGCTGACTCCGGGCTTCAGCAGGGCCCCCGCAACTAGATAGTTCCCCTGGTTGGTGCTGTTCGGATCGGGCTGCAGCGGAAGAAAGACATCCACCGTCCCGGCGTCGGCCAGCGGAAGGGGCGAGAGGACTCCGATCACGGTATAGTCTGTGTTGTTGAGATCGATGATTTTACCGACGATGTGGGGGTCGGACGCGAATCGTCGCTGCCACAGTCCGTGAGTGATCACAACGACTGGCGGACCTCCTGGAACATCCTCTTCCGCCGTGAAGGTGCGGCCCATCGCCACCCGATACCCGAAAAACGCGAAGCAGTTTGCCGAGACGCGCGCCGATTGTAGTTGCTCGGGGTGGCCGCCGCCGAGCAGGTTGATCGGCGTCCCCCAGCTATAGGCGGAAGCGTCCTCAAAGATTCGCGTCTGGCTGCGCCAGAGCAGGTATTTCGGAATCGAGATGGACCAACCCATGTTGGGGCCAACACGTTGCACCATCGTGACCATGCGATCCGGATGCGGATACGGCACCGGCTTCAAAATAACCTGATTCACGACGGTGAAAATCGCTGACGTAGCACCAATGCCGAGGGCGAGGGTGAGGACGGCGACGGCGGTGAAGCCGGGCGCCTTGCGCAGGAAGCGCAAGGCGTAACGCAGGTCTTGAAGGAGCGTGTTCATCGTGCACTCCGGTGTGATGATGCCAGTTGATAGCTGACAGTCAAGACTCGAAAGTAAACGGCAAAGACCAAACTGTCATAGCAGCTGAAGCTCCGACCTCCTAACAGGTTGCCCCAACAGTGTCCTAAGCTTCCTTATCGGGCCGACAGAACATGTCGGCCCCTACAAAGGCTTGCTGGGCCGCTACGAATAGCCCGCTGACTCATAAACGTCGCAGCCTGGCACTTTTGCAAACCGAAAAGCTTCTTTAGCTCCACCGTTCGTTAGCGGGCCGACAGAACACGTCGGCCCCTACAAAAGCTTGCTGGGCCGTTTACTCATGGCGAAGGGCGACCATGGGATCGAGACGCATCGCGCGACGCGCGGGAATGTAGCAAGCCGCGAGCGCGACAAGCGTAAGCAGAATAGCGACACCCACGAACGTCAGAGGATCAGTCGCCTTAACGCCGTAAAGCTCGCTCGATAAGAACCGCGTCAGCCCAAAAGCACCAGCGATGCCAATCGCCACTCCAATGAGTGCGAGCTTCGCTCCCTGGCCCAAGACCAACAG
>JASHYE010000320.1 GCA_030043155.1 Candidatus Acidiferrales bacterium
TGACCATGCTCGGCATCATCATCGGCGTGGGCGCGGTGATTTGCACCGTCGCCATCGGTCAGGGCGCCGCCAAGCAGGTTCAGGAGCAAATTCAAAGCCTCGGCGATAACATCATCTTCATTTCGGCCGGCAGTATCAAAACCAGCGGCGTGCATCTGGGCAGCGAGGCAACAAAAAGCTTAACTGCCGCCGACGGCCAAGCCATCCTGCAGGAAGTTCCTTTCGTTAAGTGGGTTTCCCCCAGCGTCGGATATAGCGTTCAGATTGTCTATGGCGGGAACAATTGGTATACGCGAGTCAACGGCGCAGATCCGGATTACGTCAAGATTCGTCATTGGCCATTGGCTGGTGGCAGTATGTTTTCAAAGATGGATGACGATGACGCTGCGGACGTCTGTCTCCTCGGTCAGACCGTTGTCAAAAATCTCTTCTCGCCCAGCGAGGATCCAGTAGGAAAAACGGTGCGGATTTCCAACCTGCCTTTTCGAGTCATCGGCGTCCTCGCTACAAAGGGCAGTTCCCCTTTTGGCGGCGATGAAGACGACGTCATCCTCATGCCTTACACAACAGTTCAAAAGAAGCTCTCAGGCATCAGTTGGATTCAATTCATGATGCTTTCCGCGGATTCGCAGGACGATATTCAGCCGGCCGAGGATCAAATCAGCGCCACCCTCCGCCAGCGGCATCATCTCCGTCCGACGGAAGACGACGACTTCATTATCCGCAGCCCCACGGACTTCATGCAGGCGCAGACGCATGCCAGCAACGTGATGACTGTGCTCTTGGCAAGCATCGCCTCGGTATCGCTTCTTGTTGGCGGCATCGGAATCATGAATATCATGCTCGTGAGCGTCACCGAACGTACCCGCGAAATCGGAGTGCGCATGGCCATTGGCGCCACCGAATCCGATGTTCAGCGGCAATTTCTGAGTGAGGCCATGGTACTCAGCCTTCTTGGCGGGCTGGTGGGCATTGTGCTTGGAATTTTTGGCTCGATCGCCGTTTCCGATTTGTTTCAGTGGGCGACGCTGGTTTCTCCGGCATCCATAATTATCGCAGCGGCGTTCTCGGCTGGCGTGGGTGTTTTCTTTGGATATTATCCAGCCAAACGCGCTGCGCAACTCGATCCTATAGAGGCTCTCCGATATGAATAACAGTTTTATTCGTCGCCATCTCGCGCTGCCCGGCGTTGCCGCCGTCACTTTCCTCTTGGCGCTTGTCCTTTGCCTCCCACTGCAAGCGCAGACGAACTCCAGAGGCGAGGAGTTTTTTATTATTTCCTCGGTAGACCAAAAAACGCATCAAGTTGTCCTGATGCGTCCCACGCAGTTGACCGTGGCTGCCGATGTCACCGCCAAGACCGTTTGCCTTGGAGATAACGGCAAGAACATGAACACGAATAACCTGCAGGCCGGTGACACGGTTTGGGCAATCGTCAAGGCCGGTAAGAATGGCGCAGAAAATCTCGTGAGCATCCGTGAAGGCGCAATGACCGAATCGGAGCTGCAGAAACTATATCTGCACTATTCCACGACCGCGCCATCCGGCCCGCCGCCAATGCCCGTCAAGCCATCCCCGCTAAATCCGCCGCCGCAAACTGGAACCGTGCAACCGCCTGTGGCTGCTCCAAACGCTAACGGCTCCAATGCTATGCTCCATCGCGAGCGTCGTCCCGGCGATACCCATCCGCACGGCCCCGGCGGTTCTGCTCACACCAACCCCTTAAAGTAGCCGAGCCCAACACTGGGATTACGCGATCTAGTCCGATCCTGCTTGTGAATCCTTTGTCGCCGCCGGTGCAATCACCGGTACATTCGCCCGCCGGATTTCTTCGTTGAGCGCCGCCAGGTCCTTGGACTTAATTTCGCTCCACTGCGCAACCAGTTTCGTTACCTGCCCGCTCAAGTCTGCATACGCTGCATAATCCGCAGCCGTCGGGGCATTGTCCGATCCTTCCATGAACTCCGCGATGCCCTTCAATTGATCGTTGATCTCATCCGGGAAGTTCAAGTCCTCCTCGCTCGCCTTCATCTTGCGCTGCCAGAGCTTGTCATCGATGGGCTGCATCTTGTTCTCAATCGCATTTCCCGCATCAACGATAGACTTGTAGCGTTCGTTTGATCCAAGGCGCTTGTTCAGATCATCGATTTGCTCGCGTACGGAATTCATGTCATTGACCGTCTGATCCGCCAGGCTGATCTCATTGCGAATCTTGAGCGAAAGATCAAATTCCTTTTCGAGCGCTTCCGGAGCAACTTTCACGCGGGGATCCAGTTTCACCGTCAGCGGCTCCGTCAGCGTCTGGCCATCCGCTGTCAGCCTCACTTGATACGTTCCCGGCACGGCCAGCGGCCCTTTCGGCGTGTCATCGCTGTCCCACACTTGCCCCGGAATCAGCGTCGGCGTTTCGTAACGCAAATCCCACACAAACCGATTCATTCCGGCCTTGGCTGGGATGGACTCCGGCGCTTGATATTCGTCGCCGGCTTCAGAGGGCTGCTGATCCGTTTTCTTCTCCTCGCTTGTGTATTTGCGAACCACTTTCCCTTGCGAATCCAGAATCTCCAGCGTGACGTTCTCCTTTGGCTCCGACTTGAAGTAGTAATCAATCACCGCGCCATCGGGAGCATCCTGCCCGTACCATACAAAATACCGCGGATTCGTTTCGCCGATTCGCGTCCGCCACGCGACATCCGGCTTGTAAAGATGCGCTTCTTCTCCCGCGATCTGCTCACTGGCCTGCCGCAGCGGATCCAAATCATCCAAAATCCAGAACGAGCGGCCCTTGGTCGAAATCACCAAATCGTTATTCTTCACCACCATGTCCGTCACCGGAACCACGGGCATATTCAATTCGAGCGACTGCCAGTGCGCGCCGTCGTCCATCGAAACGTAAATTCCCGTCTCCGTTCCACAGTAGAGCAGGTCCTTGCGAACCGGATCGACGCGCACCGCATGAACATAGCTTCCCGATTGCGGCAATCCATCCGTGATGTGCGTCCATGTCTGGCCATAATCCGTCGTCTTGAAAACATAAGGATGAAAATCGTCCAGCCGATGCCGGTCCGCCGCCACATAGGCTGTACCGGCTGCGTGTGGCGAAGGATCGATCAGCCCAATCCGTGCCCACTCAGGCAAGCCTTTCGGCGTCACGACCGTCCAGGTTTTTCCGCCGTCTCGCGTGACGTGCACCAAACCATCATCACTCCCCACCCAAATCAAGCCGCGTTCCACCGGCGATTCTGCTACAGTGAAGATCGTGTCGTAATATTCCACGCTGGTCTCATCAATCGTCAGCGGTCCGCCCGTTGGCACTTGCTTGCTCTTATCATTCCGCGTCAGATCCGGACTGATCGCCGTCCAGTTCATCCCTCCATCCGTGGTTTTGAAAAGCTTTTCGCCGCCGATGTAAACCGTATTGGAATCGAACGGGGAAATTGCAATCGGCGCGGTCCATTGGAACCGGTGCGGCAGTTCTCCCGCGCTGTATCCGCTGGGATTCACGGGCCAAACAGTAATGTCCTGAATCTGTCCCGTATGCCGGTCATCCCGCGTGATGATTCCCCAGTTTCCGCCGGCATAAACAATGTCTGGATCTTTCGGGTCGGCCACGACATAGCCGCTTTCGCCTCCGCCGACGTCATACCAATCCTGATCGGTGATCTCTCCGGTATTCGTCCGGCTCGCAATCGCCACCGTGGAGTTGTCCTGCTGCGCTCCGTAAACGTAGTAGAAGAACCGATTGTCAACGCTCACGTGGTAAATCTGCGCGGTCGGTTGATTGTCCTCTGTACTCCAGGTTTTTCCATCATCGGTGGAAATCGTTGTTCCGCCGTCATTCCCTTCCATCATGCGCGTCGGATCCGTTGGATCAATCCAGAAAGCATGATCATCGCCATGCGGCGCCGGAATCGCCGAAAAATGCACGCCGCCATCCGTAGAGCGAAAAGTCCCTGTATTCAGGATGTAAAGCGTGTCCGTAGCTTTAGGGTCCGCAAAGATGTGCATGTAATACCACGCGCGTTGCAGAAATCTCTGATCCCCATTCATGAACTCCCAGTTTTCTCCACCATCATCGGAGCGGTACAATCCTCCCTTCTTCGCTTCAATCAACGCGTAAACGCGGCTCGAATCCGCTCCAACGGCGAGGCCGATGCGGCCGTAGATTCCATCCGGCAATCCATTTCCCGTTAACTGCGTCCATTTCGTTCCGCCATCAATCGACTTGTAGATCCCGCTTCCCGGTCCGCCGCTGGTAAATCCCCACGGCGTGCGAATTTCCTGGTAAAGCGCGGCATACAGGATATGCGGATTGTGCGGGTCGAACACCAAATCCACCGCCCCTGTCTTGTCATCCTTATATAGGACCTTCTGCCAAGTCTTCCCTCCATCCGTAGACCGAAAAACTCCGCGCTGCTCATTCGGCCCATACGCATGCCCGATCGCGGCTACAAAAACTGTGTTGGGATCGTCGGGATCAATCAGAATTTTCGAAATGTGCCGCGTATCTTCCAAACCGATGTGCGTCCACGTCGCGCCGGCATCAACTGACTTGTACATCCCATCGCCAAAGGAAATATTCCCGCGCAGGCACGGCTCGCCGGTCCC
>JASHYE010000321.1 GCA_030043155.1 Candidatus Acidiferrales bacterium
TAGCGGCGGCTTTACGCGCGACTTTTCCGCTCCGGTCGCATTTGCCGAGCCGCTTAGTTTTCCGTTTTGTGGGTCGGCCCTTCAGGGCCGACCTAAAGCCGAGGATTAAAAAAGGTGCTTTAGCACCTGAGTACGGCTCTTAATCGTGACACAAGGAGTCACAATTCAAACTGACCTATCGTCGATTCGAGACTTGCGGCCCGTTCCCGCACAGGTTCGCAACGCCGTCATCATCTATAACCCCACCAGCGGCCGCCGCCGTTCGCGCCGCCTTCGTGCCCTCGAAGAAGCGGCGCAAATCCTCCGCGCTTCCGGCATCGACGCCCATCTGCTCCCAACTACCAGCGCCGGTTCCGCCACCGAACTCGCCCGCAACGCCGTTCACGGCGGCTGCGAAATGGTCGTCGTTTGCGGCGGCGACGGCACCATCAACGAAGTCGTTAACGGAATCGCTGGCACCGAAGCGCCGCTCGCCGTCCTTCCCGCCGGAACCGCGAATATCCTTGCGAAAGAACTCTGCATTCCCTGGAACATTCCTGCGGCTGCTCGCCTGATCGCCCGCGGCAAGCTCGCGCGCATCGCGCTCGGTCACGCCGAATGGCGCGCCAACCACACCGCTGCGCCCGCGATTCCCCTTCAGCGCTATTTTCTCTGCGTCAGCGGAGCCGGCCCCGACGGCGCCATCGTCCACGGAATCGACACCAATTTCAAATCCCGCGTCGGCATTCTTGCCTACTGGCTCGGAGGCCTTCGCGAATTTTTCACTTACCGCTTTCCATTTTTTCACGTCGACTCGCCCGAAAAACAATTGGACGCCACTCTCATCGTCGTTGGCCGCACGAAATATTATGGCGGCCCGTTTCGCATCACCGTCGGTGCAAGCCTTTTCAAAGATCAATTCGAAATCGTCGCATATACCGGACGGAGCCGCCTCGGCGTTCTCTCCTGCCTTCCCGCAATCTGGCTCGGCCGTCTTCATCGCGTCAGCGGAATTCACATCTGGAAAACCTCGCGCTTCTCCTGCCAGCCCCTTAGCCAAAACAATGACCATACGAACGATCACACCGAAATTTTCTCGCAACTCGATGGCGAACCGGCCAGCGCGATTCCCGTTGAATTTTCCATCGTGCCCAATGCTCTGACCCTCGTCCTTCCCCCCAATTTCCAATTTGACGCACCGTAAAATCGACATGAGAATCCTGTCTAATCGATCACTCGCATGGATCCTGTAACTCACGCGCTCATTTCCGCAACACTCGACCGCGCCGGACTCCGCCGCCTCAGCCGCAACGCGCTCGCGATTCTCGTTGTCTCCGGCACGGTCGCCGATCTCGACCTGCTCAGTTACTTCGGCGGTGCCAGCGCCTATTTTCATTATCATTTCGCGCTGCTGCATTCGATCCTCGGCAGCGCTATCCTCGCCATCGTCATCGCGCTCGCATTTTATTTTTCCTCGCGTCGCGCGCCGTCAGCGACAGCGGCGTCGCATCCGCCCCTGCGTTTCGCTCCCGTCCTGCTCCTCTGCATCATCGCCGCCGCCGTCCACCTACTCTTCGACTGCCTCGGCGCTGACGGCGTCCAACTCTTCTGGCCCTTCCGCATGCGCTGGTTTGCGCTCGACTTGCTCCCGCAAATCGATCCCTGGATCCTCGCCGCATTAATCATTGGAATTGTCCTGCCCGCGCTTTTCCGCCTCGTCAGCGAAGAAATCGGCGAGCGCAAAAAAAAGAGGACCGTCTCCAAGGGAGCTGTCGCTGCCCTGCTCGTCATCGCGCTTTACACCGGAGAGCGCAGCGTCCTGCATCACCACGCGATTGAAACCCTCATGTCCTTCGACTACCACGGCGCTGCGCCGCTCTCAGCAGGCGCGTTTCCCGATTCTGTTTCGCCGTTCCTCTGGCGCGGCCTCGTCGATACCGCCAACACCATCGAGCAAATCGACGTCCCGCTCAACTCCAGCGAAGGATTTCGCGCCAGTTCCAGCTTGACCACCTACAAGCCCGCGAACTCTCGCGCTCTCATCGCCGCCCGCCGCGCGCTTCTCGCCGATCAATTCCTCCGCTACGCGCGCTTCCCTTTTGCCGAAACGCAAACCATCCCCAACGGCACCCTCGTTACGCTTCGCGATTTGCGCTTCCCGTCCGATTCCGATTCGCCTGAGAACGTCCGCGCCGTCATCGAACTCGACAGCCAGCTCAACATCCGCAGCGCCGAAATCGACTTCGCCTCCGCCGTCTCCACTCCCCGCGAGTGACAGCCAAACTCGAGCGGCGTATGATTACCGAATATTCATAAGCATTCAGCGGACACTCATTTGGTGGCGCAATGACCATTCCTCGTGACGTGCGTACGAAATTCTACGCGCTACGCGCACTCGCCCTAGCTTTGATGTTGTGCGCGGCCGCGATCTTCGTATTGCGGCCGCACGATTTCGCCATTCGAACACTGGCCCTCCTGGCGATCTTCCTCGGTCTTTGGATTGTGCGGCGCTCCAACGTGTCTGTCCGTCGAGCACGAGGACAAGTTATACCCAACGATTCGTTTGAGGGGTCATTTGCCAAGGAAGCTGACCGACCGGGCGCACTCGCGTGGACTCTGACTGCGGTATCGCTTATCGCATGTTGCGTTTGTGCCTTCCTCCTGCATCTCGACATGCTCCACGGCGGCCAAGAGGGCTGGCCCGTGTATGCGTTGTTCGTTGCCATACTGGCGCTTATTCTGAGCGTAGGGTACGTGCTTATGACAAAATTTCGTAAGTGGTCTTAAGAAAAATTCGTCGACGGAGTCGCCCCTGAAGTTCGTTACCCGCCGCCGAGTTACAACTTCTCCCCCTCTCCGAAAGCCTCGCCTTTCGTCAGGGCACGGTTTTAACCGTGCCGTAAGTCGTGCGGGACGAATGCGGCTTTAGCCGCTGAGGTCCGTCTGGCTCTTTTTGAGGAACGCCACGCGGTTTTACAAGTTCTCCCCCGCCTCCACCGGCTTCAGCAGCCATCGCGTCAGCGCGTAAATCGCTCCAATCAACACCAGCGGCCCAACAATCAGCATCACCTTATGCCGCATCATGAAGTCAACGAGCGCCGTTCCGTACTTCAGCGCAAACAATCCTTCCACCGTGTACCGCAATCCTCGCCCAACCAGCACGCCCGCCAGAAACGTCTTCACCGGAACCTGCGCCACTCCTTCCGCAATCACAAACGCCTTGAACGGAAACGGCGGCGGCAAAATCGATGGCACAAAAACGCTCAGGAACGCATGCCTCTGCACCAGCAGCTGAATCCGCCCCGCCCCTTTCTTGTGGTGCCTTTTGCGGTACGCCTCTCC
>JASHYE010000322.1 GCA_030043155.1 Candidatus Acidiferrales bacterium
GTGATGTGCTCGTGTAACGCGCCTGAAACGTGAAAACGTTGTGTGGCACTTGCTCCACCCATGTATTCACCAGCGAAGGCTGTCCCGGCGCGCTGATAATCGTTGCGTCCACGAACTGGTATCCACCCGACAACTGAAAGCGATGCGTCATTTGCGCGAGCCAGTCCACTTCGAATCCCGGTGCTCTGGTGCGGCCAAGATTCGCGCGCACAAACGTCAGAGCGTTCGGCGTAGGAGCAGGACAGATGGACGGAACCGGCGTCACCTGGCACGAAAGGCTGGAAATCGGATTGACGATCTCATTAAAGAAGAAAGCGCCACGCACCTGCAGCCGGTTGCTCAATCCATCTACGGAAACGCCTGCCTCGCCTCCTGTGAGTCGCTCCGCAGTGAGATTTGCGTTCGCATCAGTGAGATTGTTGGCTTGGCGAAAAGAGCGATAAAGCTCGTTGAGCGATGGCGCACGAAATGCGCGATATACCGAGGCTGACCATGAGACATGTGCGTTCATCGCATGAACGATGCTGGCGCGTGGATCGAAAACATTGTAAGAACGGTTCGCGTAGGGCGTGTTGGTTGCGGGCCGAGCGGGGTCAATTGGTTCGCTGATCAGCAAACCTTCCACATTGCGCCAATCGTCAAATCTCGCACTCATGCCCAGCATCCACGACGGCGCGATCTGAATTAAATCTTCGCCAAAAACGCCGGTAGTTTCCTGATGGCCCCCTGCAAAGGTGTCCTTGGAATTGATTTCGGTCGTCGGCGAAAAAATTTGTTCCTTACTGTGGCCGATTTCTTCGTGCGCGTCAAATCCAGCAACAAGTGTTTGGCGCTTTCCCAATCCGCGCGACCACACCGCTGATCCTCCCACACCCTGGCCCGGGACGGTTTGCAAATCAGTGAGCGCCTCGCTGTTCTGGTTCAGCGCGACCGAGTAAAAACTCTGATGATAGGTTTCAAAGTCTGCGTAGGACCGCAGTTCGAGATTACCCGCCGAACCGAGGCCCAAGTTCGCTCCAAGGATTCCTTCGCCCAGGCGAATGCCATCGGTCTGGCCAATCGTGCCGTTGTTGCGAGAATCGTCGAAATACGACCCTCGAACAAATACATCGCTTTGTGCGCCGATTTTGCGACCAATCGTAAGATCGGCAGTGCCATGCTGAGAATAGGCGCTCGTGTCCACGCTGCCCTGGTCGCTTTTGGGAACAAGGACATATCCATCGGTGTGAAATGCTTCGCCGGAAAACACCGATTCCCATTGGCCAAGCGATCCTCCCGCCGACAGCGAAACATCTTGAGTATTTTGGTTGCCGTAGGAAGTCTCAAGCGAAATGCCGTCAGGCGACGCTGGTCGCGTCAGAAATTGAATGACGCCGCCCAGAGCCTCGCTTCCGTATAGACTCGACGCGCCTTCCTGCGCGACTTCAACGCTCGAGACGGAGGCGTCCGGCACGCGGTCCCAATAAACCCATGAACCGAATGGATCGTTTAGCGGAACCCCGTCGTCGAGCACGAGGACGCGGCTCGCTCCATTTGCACCCAGGCCCCGCAAGGAAACACCTAGCGTGGTCGGGTTTGCCGTGCGGCTGCTGTTTCGACGAAAGAGGCTGAACCCAGGAACTTGGCGCAGCGTGTCGTCCAAAGTGAGAGCCGGTGTCGTTTGAAGATCATCGCTTGTCAGTTCAATATCGCTCATGGGAGCTTGTCCGATCGGTGTCGGTGTGCGTGCCGCCGTGACCAGAACCTGCTGGTTCACGGATGCAGCTTGGAGCACGATGGCCAATTGCACTGGTTTCCCGGAAGCGGCATCCCAATGTTGCTGCGTTTCCTTCATGCCCGATGCACGAATGATGATGGTTCCTGAAGATCCCTTGACGTTCTCGAAATGGAATGACCCGTCGGCAGACGTAATCGTCTTTGCTGAGTAAGCCGCCGATTGCAGTTCGACTTCAGCTCCGGCAATGGACGCGCCGGTCGCGTCGCGCACAACCCCTTCCACGCGCGTGCCCTGCGCCGACGCAATGGCGGGAACAACCATCGCCAGAAAAACTGACAGCATCAGCAAGCGCACAAGCATCTCCGCAAGCCCAGGCCGAATCGTTATGGTCACACGCATTTCGAACGTTGGATTCGCAGAGCAGTCTATCCTATCAGTTCGTTGTATGCTTTTGTCCGGCTCAGTTTTTTGTTACAACCCAAACGGCAGTGCGAAACCCGAAAAACTCGAGGCTCGATTGGGAACGCGTGTATGATTTCCGAAGACTGTACACTCATCTGGTTCCGCCCGGACGTATATCACTTCTCCCGGCTCTTAAATCTAAACCCTCAACTCGTTAGGGGGATAGATTACAGAGACGCGCGAACGCGCCCTGCCCCCGCGGACGACGGCTGGTACGGTCGCCCCAGCTCCCTCATTTTGAATTTCAACAAAGAAATCACAAAAGCACAACATTTAGGTTGACAGAAAATGATCAACACCGTATGTTGTGCACCGCTTGCTGGCGGCGTTTCCACAGAAACGCCTAAAGGGAATCCGGTGCAAGTCCGGAACTGCCCCGCAGCGGTAAGCAGGAACGAACACCCAAACACCACTGGTTTTCTCTGAAACTGGGAAGATGGGTCAGTAGAAAAGCCATTCAAGGAATGGCGATGCCTGCGAGTCCGAAGACCTGCCAGTAGCCACGCTAAACCCGGCGTGTACATCTCGAGCAAGCCTCCGAGGGGAGGTTGGCGGTGAGCTAGTGTTTTCAAACTACTCCCATTTCATCCCCTCAGGTGTCAGGCGGAAAGGCATTTATGGCAACCTCGGCTCGTGTAATCACCAGCGACTCGGTGATTGAGTTCCCTTCGTCCGGAAATTCCTCGCAGATGCACGTTCGCAAGCGCAACGGAAATCTCGAACCCGCAGACGTCAACAAAATCGTGCGCGCCGTGGAGCGATGCTGCGAAGGACTGCAATGTGTCGATGCGATCCGCGTTGCTAGCAAAACCATCGGCGGTTTGTACAACGGTGCGACCACGAAAGAACTAGACCTACTTTCCATTCAGACGGCTGCCTCACTCATCGCAGAGGAACCGGAGTATTCCAAGCTTGCTGCGCGCCTTCTTGATGGTTTCATCACCAAGGAAGTCACCAATCAAAATATTCATTCGTTCTCGCAGTCCGTTGCTGCGGGGAAACAACACAGCCTCGTCTCGAAAGAGCTCGCTCTCTTTGTTTCCGAGAACGCGCGAAAGCTGAACGATGCGATTGATGAGAAACGCGCAGAACTTTTTGAGTATTTCGGTCTCCGAACGGTCTATGACCGCTATTTGTTGCGTAACCCGGAGACTCGCGAGGTGATTGAAACGCCGCAACAATTTTTCCTTCGCGTCAGCTGCGGCCTTTCGCGCACGGTGCAGGAAGCCGTCGAGTTTTATCGTCTGATTTCCGCGCACGATTACCTACCCAGTTCCCCAACCCTTTTCAACTCCGGCACGAAGCACTCGCAGATGTCTTCCTGCTACTTGCTCGATTCGCCCGCTGACAATCTCGAAGCAATTTATGAAAAGTACAAAGATGTTGCACTGCTCTCGAAGTTTGCGGGCGGGATTGGCCTTGCATATCACCGCGTTCGGTCTCGCGGTTCTTTGATCCGCGCGACGAACGGGCACAGCAAGGGAATTGTGCCGTGGCTCAAGACGCTCGATTCTTCCGTCGCCGCAGTCAACCAAGGAGGAAAGCGAAAAGGGGCTTGTTGTGTTTACCTCGAAACATGGCACGCGGATATCGAGGAGTTCCTGGAACTGCGCGAAAACACCGGAGACAACGCGCAACGCACATACAATCTGAACCTCGCGAACTGGATTCCTGATCTCTTCATGAAACGCGTCGAAGCGGATGGAATGTGGTCACTTTTCGATCCCAAAACTGTTCCGCACTTTCCCGATCTCGTAGCCGAGGAATTCGAAAAAGCATACATCAAAGCTGAGCAGGAGAAACTTTTCGTCCGACAACTAAAGGCTCGCGATCTCTATGCGCGGATGATGAAGGTGCTTGCGGAGACAGGCAACGGCTGGATGACGTTTAAAGACTCAGCGAACCTGAAATCGAACCAGACAGCGAGGCCAGCCAACGTCATTCACTTATCGAATTTGTGCACGGAAATTATGGAAGTCAGCTCGCGGCAAGAGACCGCTGTTTGCAACCTTGGCTCTATCAATCTCGCAAAACATGTTGCGCCGGGCGGCTTCGATTTTGGGAAGCTCGCTCAAACAGTTCGAATAGCCGTGAAGTTTCTGGACCGCGTCATCGACATCAACTTTTATCCCATCTCGCAGGCTGAAGACTCGAACCGGCGTTGGCGTCCAGTGGGCCTCGGTGTCATGGGCTTACAGGACGTATTCTTCACGCTGGGGCTGCCGTTTGATGCGCCAGAAGCGCGCCCGCTTTCCAGGCGCATTCAGGAAACGATTTATTTTCACGCCCTGAGCGCCTCGTGCGACCTGGCGGCGGAATTCGGGCCACATCCTGCTTTTGGTGAGACGCGAGCGGCGGAAGGCAGCCTGCAATTCGACGCATGGGGTGTAAATCCAGGAAATGCGCTGCGATGGGAGGATTTGCGCGGGAAGATCAAAGCGCGCGGCCTGCGCAACTCCCTGCTGATTGCGATCGCGCCCACAGCAACGATTGCGTCGATCGTTGGGTGCTACGAGTGCATTGAGCCTCAGGTTTCGAATCTTTTCAAGAGAGAGACACTTTCTGGTGATTTCTTACAGATCAATCGCTATCTGGTTGCTGAACTCAAAAAGTCGAATTTGTGGAACGAGGAGATGCGTAACCGGCTCAAGCTCTCCGACGGTTCTGTTCAGAACATCGCAGAGATTCCCGACGATGTGCGAGCGGTATACCGAACGGCCTGGGAAATTCCGATGCGGTCGCTGATTGACATGGCAGCGGACCGTGGCGCATTCATTGACCAGAGCCAATCGTTGAATCTTTTCGTGCTTAGTCCAACCATCGGAAAGCTTTCCTCCATGTACATGTATGCGTGGAAGAAAGGCCTCAAAACGACTTATTACCTACGTTCGCGCCCGGCCACGGAAATCGCCAAGACAACGGTCCCTGTCTCAGCGGCGCAATTCGTGGCTTGCTCTCTCGAAAACCCAGACTCTTGCGAAGCCTGCCAGTAGAAACAGCAACACAAAAGGAGAAGGAAATGATTCTTGATCCGGGATTTGATTTGACATTGCGGCCGATGAAGTATCCGGCCTTCTATGAACAGTACAAAGCAGCAATCAAGAACACGTGGACCGTAGAGGAAGTAGACTTCTCAACGGACGTGAGCGACTTGCGTCAGCACATGACGCCCGCCGAACAACACCTGATCAATCGTCTTGTCGCCTTCTTTGCCACCGGCGACTCCATCGTGGGAAACAACCTTGTGTTGAATCTGTATAAGCACATTAATTCGCCGGAAGCCCGCATGTATCTTTCGCGGCAGCTCTTCGAGGAAGCGCAGCACGTGGAGTTCTATCTGACGCTGCTCGACACCTATATTGCCGACCAAGAAGAACGTAAACAGGCTTTCGACGCCGTGGAGAACATTCCGTCGATTCGCAGAAAGGCCGAGTTTTGCTTCAAGTGGATTGACTCGATCCAAGCACTCGACAAAATACAAACAATTGATCAGCGTCGTAACTTCCTGCTGAACCTAATCTGCTTCGCTTGCTGCATCGAAGGACTCTTTTTCTTCGCCGCTTTTGCCTATGTCTATTTCTTGCGTTCGCGCGGCCTTTTGCATGGGCTGGCGACAGGAACAAATTGGGTCTTCAGGGACGAAAGTGCGCACATTCAATTCGCATTCGAAGTAATCCGCACAGTCCGCCGTCAGGAGCCGGAACTCTTCGATCCCAGAATGGAAGATCGCGTGGTGGAAATGTTGAAAGAAGCCGTGGATTGCGAGATGGCTTTTGCCGAGGACGTTTTGAGTCTCGGCGTCGGAGGGCTGTCGGCAAAAGACATGCTCGAATATCTCCGATACGTTGCAGACCGCCGCCTCGAAGCGCTCAGCATTGCGCCGGTGTTTGGCTCAAAAAATCCCTTCGGCTTTATGGAACTACAGGATGTGCAAGAGCTGACGAACTTCTTCGAGCGCCGTGTGTCTGCCTATCAGGTGGCCGTCAAGGGCGAAGTGGCTTTCCATGACGACTTCTAGCGAAAATCAATCACCCGAGACACGCATCGTGGAGATGGTGTTCCCGAATCAAGCGAATCATTACGGAACGCTCTTCGGCGGCGATGCCCTTCGACTCATGGACATGGCTGCATTCGTCGCGGCTTCCCGGCACGCAAGGAGGCCGGTGGTCACGGCCAGTTCCGAACGCATTGATTTTCACGTTCCCGTAAGGCAGGGCCAGCTCGCCGAAGTTGTGGGCCGAGTCACTAAAACTGGACGGACTTCGATGACTGTCGAAGTAGAACTTTGGGCGGAGGACTTGCTGACAGGAGCGCGGCAGCTTTGCACAAAAGGCAGCTTCGTCCTTGTTGCTGTGGACGAAGGCGGCCGACCCATCGCTATCCCTGGTCCGCCCGCATCGCGTTAGAAACGCAGAAACGAGGCTATATGGCAATTGCGACGAATCTTGGTTTTCCGAGGATGGGCGTTCATCGCGAGTTGAAGAAAGAGCTCGAAACTTACTGGGCAGGAAAGAGTAGCGCCAGCGATCTATTTTCTGTTGGGCGAGTCTTGCGAACGAATCATTGGGTTCTGCAAAAACAGGCGGGAATTCATCACATTCCATCAAACGACTTTTCCTTCTACGATCACGTGCTGGATACAGCCGCGATGGTTGGAGCTGTTCCCGAACACTACGACTGGAAAGGCCCGCAAGTGGATCTGGACACGTATTTCGCCATGGCGCGTGGCGTGGCAGAAAAGGCGGGGAAGAAGGCACTTCCCGCCATGGAAATGACAAAATGGTTCGACACGAACTATCACTACATCGTGCCGGAATTTGTAAAGGGTCAGGAATTCTCTTTGGGCTCGCTGAAACCCATAAGCGAGTTTCTTGAAGCGAAATCCTTGGGAATCCCCACGCGGTGCGTGCTCCTTGGACCTGTATCATTTCTGCTCTTAGGAAAAATGAAAGACGCAGATGCTGATCCGCTCTCGTTGCTTGATCGCATCTTACCTATCTATGAAGAGGTTCTCGGTAGGCTGGCCGAATCGGGTGCCGATTGGGTGCAAATCGACGAACCCGTTCTGCCATTGCAGTCGCGCGAAGAGACGCGGAAAGCTTTCGTGTCGGCCTATGAACGGCTCGCGCAAGTTTCTTCGAGCCTGCGCATCCTTGTTGCGACGTACTTCGCTGGCCTTGGAACGAACATGCAAACCGCACTTCGTCTGCCCGTGGCAGCCCTGCATCTCGACTTGGTTCGTGCTCCCGAGCAACTGGAACACGCCTTGACGGACATTCCGGCAAACTTGATGCTGTCACTGGGCATCGTTGACGGTCGCAATATCTGGAAAACAAATCTACAGCGTGCCTTCCATCTCATTGAACGCGCCGCAGGTTCGCTAGGCCACGACCGGATTCTAGTCGCCCCCTCGTGCTCGCTCCTGCATAGCCCAGCTGACCTCGACGAAGAAAAACACTTGGATGGTGAACTTCGAAATTGGCTCGCCTTTGCGAAACAGAAACTCGAAGAAGTTGTCGCCTTGCAACGTGCACTTTCGGGCGGACGGGACGCGATTCAAGACTTTCTGGACGCCAACGAGAGTGCAATGCGTTCTCGCAAAAAATCAGCGAAGATTCACAAGCCGGAAGTGAAGCAACGAAGTGCCGCTGTCACGGAAGCTATGTTTGTTAGGAGGACGCCGCATGCTGAGCGCAAGAAAATCCAGCAACAACGCCTGAACCTGCCGCTGTTTCCAACCACCACCATTGGCTCGTTTCCGCAAACCAAGGAAGTGCGCGAGGCTCGCGCCTCACACAAGGCGGGAAAGCGAGATGATTCGTCCTACGAAGCATTTCTCCGTTCGCAGACCGAAGACGCCATCCGTTTTCAGGAGGGAATCGGTCTGGACGTGTTGGTGCACGGCGAGTTCGAGAGAAACGACATGGTCGAATACTTCGGCGAACAGCTGGAGGGATTTGCCGCGACCGAAAACGGGTGGGTACAAAGCTACGGTTCGCGGTGCGTGAAGCCGCCGGTGATCTATGGAGATATTTTTCGCCAGGGCCCGATGACGGTAAAATGGTCGAAATACGCGCAAACACTCACCGCCAAGCCAATGAAAGGAATGCTCACGGGACCAGTCACGATTTTGCAGTGGTCTTTTGTGCGGGACGACCAGCCGAGATCGGAAACGTGCCGACAAATAGCTCTGGCCATCCGTGACGAAGTAGCTGACCTCGAAGCCGCGGGAATCGCGGTCATTCAAATCGACGAGCCTGCTCTGCGTGAAGGACTGCCACTTCTGCGCTCCGAATGGGCTGACTATCTTTCGTGGGCTGTTGATTGTTTCCGGCTCGCTTCATCGTCCGTTCGTGACGAAACGCAAATTCACACACACATGTGCTACGCCGAATTCCAAGACATTATTGAAGCTGTTACGAAGATGGACGCGGATGTCATCTCTATCGAAACTTCTCGCTCGCAAATGGAACTACTCGACACGTTCGCACACTATAACTATCCCAACGATATAGGGCCTGGCGTTTACGATATTCATTCTCCCCGTGTTCCGCCTTCCCAAGAGATGCTGGCGCTGCTGCGAAAAGCGGCAAAGGTCCTATCGCCCGAACAGTTGTGGGTGAATCCTGACTGCGGACTGAAGACAAGGCGATGGGAAGAAGTCCGGCCAGCATTGGTCGCGATGGTGACGGCTGCGCTCGCTATGCGCGCTCAATTTCAGCGCGTATAGAGGGTGTTCGATTATGCGATCGGGATCTTTCCGAGTTGAAGTGATTTACCAATCATTGTTAGTGACTCTTACGGTCTGAAGCGATGTTGTTTGAATCTGACTCCGAAGCATCTGGAATAGGAGCGGCGAGATGGAGAGCCTTTAATATTCGGAGCTAACGCCGCAAGATCGCGCATTATACTTAATTGTGCAAACACAACTCGGCAGTATGCTTTAGGATGTTCGCATCGTTCTGGCGCAAGGGAGGCATACAAACGACAAAGTTGACGAACGCAGTTTTTCTCGTGGCTCTGCTATCAAGCGCGGTCTATGCACAGACGAATGCCGGAAACCAGAAATCCGATCCCAACCTTCCTTTCACCATCACTCAGGTAGCGAGCTTCGACCTGCCCTGGCGCATCGCGTTCCTGCCCGACGGTCGTATGCTGGTCACCGAAAAAGTCGGCCGCGTTGATCTGGTCACTCAGCAAGGTGCCAAGACCGAAGTTGGCGGCGTCCCGCCTGTCTATTATGAAGGCCAGAACGGCATGCTCGGCGTTTTCCTCTCCCCCCACTATGCCACTGACCACAATGTGTATCT
>JASHYE010000323.1 GCA_030043155.1 Candidatus Acidiferrales bacterium
AGAGGCTTCGCATGCCGGTGCTCGGAATGATTCCACTGGAGAATATTCGACAGGCAGGAAAGGGACTGCGGGAGCGTTTCGGAGGGGTGCTTGGTCAGAGCGGTGGGACGGAGCTTATCGCGCGATCACAACATGACGGCATGTGGCTGCGGATGGACGCCGGGGCAGCGGCGCTATGGGAATTTCGCGAGGGTTTCTGAGTATTGCGAACGTCAGTGTTGCTGACGGGAGCGGGAAAGCCGCCGCGATCCCTTACATTTACGAGCTCGGAAACCGGTGAAGGTAAGACGACGATTTGCTGCAATTTGGCGATGTCGCTGGCGAATCTAGGGAAGCGAGTGCTGGTGATCGATGCAGACATTCGCAAGTCACAGATTCAAGAGTTCTTTGAGCTGAGCGGATCGGCCGGCCTGGTGAATTATTTGGCCGGAGAAGGCGAGTGGAGAAGTCTCGTGCAGGTGTCGAGAGTGAAGGGATTGGATTGTTTGATCTGCGGACCCGAGCCGCCAAATCCGGGCGAGCTTTTGTCGTCGGAACGAATGGATGCTCTGATCCGGGATGCGATGAACGATTACAGCTTCGTGCTGGTGGATTCACCGCCGCTGCTGGATTTTTCCGACGGGAGAATGATTGCCACACTGGTAGAGGGAGCGATCCTGGTGGTTCGGAGCGGGACTACTTCGAGGCAGCAGGTTCAGCGGGCGCAGGCCTGCGCCGCGAATGTTGGCGCGCGGGTGATTGGGGTGGTCCTGAACGGCACTGAGTTGCGGAATAGCGGCTATCTGGGAATGCCGGAGAAGGTGCGTCAGGGCTATCGAGAAGGGAAGACGCGCGCGAGCGCTTAACGTGGTCAGGGGCAAGCGAGGGGATTGATTTTGCGTGAGCGTTAGCTGGTTATCTGGGTAGGGGCGCTCACAACTTCATGAAAGTTTGGAGTTATAAAGAATCAGCATGTGGCTGACGGAGCGGAGCTTTGCCCAGAAGATGAGATGCAGCGAGACCGAGAGGAAAGTCAATTAGATATGTCGCTGTCGCATATGGATGTGATCGCTGAAGAGCACTCCAGGGAGCCACGGGCCGCACACTGGTATGCCGCGTATACGCTTGCGAACCACGAAAGGCGCGTGGGTGAGCAGCTTGGACGCAAGGGAGTAGAGAACTTTTTGCCGATGTACGAAAGCATCCGGCAATGGAAGGATCGACGCGTACGACTTCAATTGCCGCTATTTCCAGGCTACGTTTTTGTGCGAATCGCGTTATTCGAAAGACTCACGGTTCTGCGATTGGCCGGTGTGGCCCGATTGGTGGGATTCGGAGACCGCCCGGCGCCATTGGCGGATGAAGAAATGGAAGGGCTGCGGAGAGGCATGGGAAGTCAGTTGAAAATGGAGCCGCACTCGTATGTGAGCAAGGGCCAGCGGGTGAGGATCTTGCGCGGGCCACTCGCGGGAATGGATGGCATTTTGCTTAGAAACAAAGGCAACTTCCGAGTGGTGCTCTCGATTGATCTCATCATGCGTTCCATAGTTGTGGACGTCGATGCCGAGGACATTCACGCGATCGAAACCAGGCCGAATTGGGGCGAATCGAGCGCTTACCAACGAGGGCTTGCATGCCGATGAACTGGGCTGAGAAAACGGTGCTCATCACCGGAGGAACAGGCAGTTTTGGGAAAGAGTTCACGTCTCTTCTGCTGAGGGAGTACAGGCCGAAAAAAGTGATTATTTTCAGTCGCGATGAAATGAAACAGTTCGCGATGAAGTCAGAAGGATTTGAGGGCAGCCATATACGGTATTTCATTGGCGACGTGCGAGACAGAGAGCGTCTTTACAGGGCATTTTACGGCGTCGATGTCGTGATTCATGCAGCGGCGATGAAGCAGGTTCCAACCGCGGAATACAACCCCTTCGAAACAATCAAGACGAACGTGCTTGGGGCGGCGAACGTGATTGATGCCGCGATTGATTGCGGAGTGGAGAAAGTCATCGCGCTCAGCACCGACAAGGCGGCAAACCCCATAAATTTGTACGGAGCGTCGAAATTGTGCTCGGACAAGTTGTTTATTGCCGGGAATTCGTATTCGGCCGGGCGAACGACACGGATGAGCGTGGTTCGATACGGAAACGTCGTAGGAAGCAGAGGAAGCGTGATTCCTCTTTTCCTGGAACAGCGAAAGCGAGGAGTGCTGAAAATCACGGACCGGCGGATGACACGATTCTGGATCACGCTGGAGCGTGGCGCAAGATTCGCGGCGCGGAGCCTCGAGGAGATGCGCGGGGGCGAGATTTTCGTTCCCAAGGTGCCGAGCATGCGTGTATGCGATTTGGCCGAAGTGATTGCGCCGGAATGCGAGATTGAAGTGACGGGCATCCGTCCGGGCGAGAAATTACACGAAGTAATGATTCCGCGGGACGAAGCGCGGCATGCGCTGGAGTTGCAGGATTTCTACATCATTCAACCGGACTGTCCCTGGTGGGACCGGAGGAATTGGAATTCCGGCAGGCCTTGTGAGGAAGATTTCGAGTATGCAAGCAATACCAATTCTGAATGGCTTAGCCGCGAAGCAATGCAGGCGATGATTCGCAGACTAGCGCCCGAGGAGCATCCCCTCCCAAGGGAGAACGGGAACGGAATGCGAGCGATGGCGGTGGCACAATGAAACTGCAGTGACAGGTTTATTTTTGGTGATTCAATAACATGAAAATCGTGATCATCGGGTGCGGATCGATTGGCCGCAGGCATGCTCGGAATTTGCGCGAGATTGGGGGACACGAACTGCTGCTGGTCGATTCAGAGCGAGAGCGAGCAGAAATGCTGGCGCGGGAGTTGGGCGGCCGGAGTTTCCGAGCATCCGAAGATGCTTATGCGGAAACGCCCGACCTGGCGGTGATTTGCTCTCCGACAAATCTGCACCAGGAAATGGCTTGGGAGGCGATTGAAACAGGGTGCCACGTATTCGTCGAAAAGCCGCTGTCGGATTCGATGATCGGGGTGCGTGAGTTGATTGATGCAGCGGAAAGA
Source organism: Candidatus Acidiferrales bacterium (assembly GCA_030043155.1). The sequence goes on from JASHYE010000323.1 coordinate 3,022, forward strand.
CGAAACCGTATTTTGTTCGTGGGATATAACTTTCGATTTGATCCTGTGGTGAGGCAGGCGCTGGAGTGGGTGAATGAAGAAAAAGCGGGCCGCGTGACAAGCGCGCGATTTCACTTCGGTTCGTACTTGCCCTGGCGGCATGCGAATGAAGATTATCGTCGCGGCTACGGTGCGCGGCGCGAACTTGGGGGCGGAGTGATTTTGGACGCGGTGCACGAATTCGATATGGCGATCTGGTTTTTCGGCATGCCGGATGCGGTTTATGCACAGAGCGGAAAATACAGCGACTTGCAGATCGATGTGGAAGACACAGCGGAAGTCGTAATGTCGTATGCGGACAAGGTCGTATCGATCCACCTGGATTATGTGCAGAGGCCGCCCGAGCGGAAGGTCGAAGTTGTCGGAACACGGGGAAGAATAAGGGCGGATGTGTTCGCGCGCAGGGCAGAGTATTTCGACAGTGAAGTGCGAGCGTGGCGGCAGGCGGATGAGACGGGGACACTCGATGAAAGTTACAAGTCAGAGATGCAACACGTGATCGACTGCGTAGAAGGGCGAGCAAAACCAGTGGTGGACGGGAATATTGCAGCGCAATCGCAGCTGCTAGCGGAGAAAGTGAAGGAATCGATCAGGAGCGGGTCAGCTGTTCCGGTGAACGTTCGCGTTCAAGAGGCGTGCGCCCGATGAGTGCTCCTTTTATCCAAGGCCATCGTGTTTTTCTGAGAGGCTTGGAACGAGAGGACCTGAAACTGATGTCGGAGTGGCTGAATGACGCGGAGGTGACGCGACTGCTGTTCATGGGCCTATTTCCCTCGAATTTGGAAGCATTGGTCGCGCAATGGGAACGAGATCGAAGCAGTCCTGAGGAAGTAACGTTTGCGGTATGCGATCGGGATTCCAATCGCTTCGTGGGGGCGACAGGGCTTTACCGGATTCATTGGGTGATGCGAACAGGCGAGTTTCGCGTGTTTTTGGGCGACAAAAAGGTCTGGAATCGTGGGCTGGGAAGCGAATGCGCGAAGCTGATGGTGGTGTACGGGTTCGAGAAATTGAATTTGAACAAAGTATGGCTGGGAGTAAATGCCGAGAATGTTGGAGGGGTGAAGGCATACCAAAAAGCGGGATTTGTGCATGAAGGTGTGTTGAGGCAGGAGCAGTACCGGAATTTTCAGTATTATGATGCGATCCGTATGAGCTTGCTGCGATCGGAATACGAAGCAGTGCGCGCGACGTATTTGAGCGAAAACGCGAAGGTGGCTGCGGCAGGAGCGAAATGACGCTGCGAGCGGGCGTGATCGGTTGCGGGAGGATTGGATGCGGATTCGACGACGATCCGCGGCGGCAATATGCGAGCACGCATGCGCGCGCCTATTTGCGAACGGAGGGAATTGAGCTGGCCGCACTGTGCGATACGGATGAAGAGAAGCTCGAACGTTACGGGACGAAGTTTAATGTGCGCGGGCGCTATGTCGATTACCGCGAGATGCTGGAGCGGGAGCGTCTGGACGCAGTCTCGATATGCACGCTGAGCAACAGCCATTTGGAGATTGCTCGGGCGGCGGCGGAGGCGGGGGTTCGCGGAATATTTTGCGAAAAGCCGATTGCGGAAAGCTTGAGCGCCGCCGATGAAATGATTCGCCTCTGCGCGGAGCACGAGGTAACACTGATGATCGGGCATCAGAGGCGGTTCGATGAGAAGCATCAGTGTTTGGCGGCGTTCGTTCGCGATGGCGGGCTGGGGCGCGTACAGCAGGGGACGTGCTACTACACGGCGGGAATTGCGAATACGGGAACGCATTTGTTTGACT
>JASHYE010000324.1 GCA_030043155.1 Candidatus Acidiferrales bacterium
GCGCTCGACCACACGCTTTTCGCTTGTGATGAGCTTGCCGGCTTTCTGACGGCATGCGCGCTCATTAAGCCCAGCAAGAAAATCGCGGAAGTCGAAGCTGCCTCCGTAAAAAAGAAGCTGAAAGACAAGGCTTTTGCGCGCGGCGTTAACCGTGAAGATGTTCGCCGCGGGGCAGAAGAACTGGGCATCTCGTTGGACGAGCATATCGCCACTTGTATCGCAGCAATGTGCAGAGTTGCAAACGAATTGGGGCTGGCATAACTCGTATCGTTGCGAAAAATCTGCTCACCGTCGCAGCCCCATGTGATGTGCTAAACTGAAATTTCCATGGAGCAAGCAGGCGAAATACTCGGCATAGCCTTCAAAAGTATGCGCAACCCGGGCGCTGCATCGGCCTGGTTGCAGGCGCGGTGGGTGTCGCTCATCGGCGAAACACTTAGTGCCCATGTTCACCCGATCGCCTGCGCGCGGGGCGTGCTGCGACTGGAAGCGGATTCGAGCGAATGGAAGAGTCAGGCCGAAGCTATGGAGCACCAAATGCGCGAACGAATCAACCAGTCGTGGAAGGGTTCACTCGTTCGAGAATTACGGGTCGATTTGAAGCCGCCGAAACGCCGACTGGCATTCGAGGTTGACAACAATCACTTGCCCTTCCTCCGCAAAAACGCGAAGAAGCCATGAAGATAACGCGCGAGGAAGTTCTTCGGGTTGCGAAGCTGGCGCATCTCAGCCTGAGCGATGCAGAAGTCGCGAAATTCCAGGGACAGCTCGACACCATCCTTTCCTACATCGACAAACTGAAAGAGCTGGATCTTTCCGGCGTGCAACCAATGGCGCAGGCGCTGGAAGCAAACGCAAAATCAGGGGCCGCGCTTCGCGATGACGTCGTCTGCGTATCCCAGGTTTCGAAAGCCGTATTGGAGCAAGCCCCAGAAGCCAAAGCACCTTATTTCCGCGTTCCCAAGGTCATCGAACGTTGAGCGCCGTCCGCGAATGGACGGTTCCTTCGATACGTGCCGCTCTCGAAGCGAAGACCATCTCGGCTCACGAAATAGCAGCCGAGTTTTATTCGCGCATCGAAAAGCGCAATCCTCAACTGAATGCTTACCTGATGCTCTCGCCGGAGCGTGCGTATGCCCAAGCCGATCGCATCGATGACATGCGCGCGAAAGGAACCCCGCTGCCTCCCCTCGCCGGCGTTCCTGTAGCGATTAAGGATGTGATTAGCACGCGAGGAATACGCACTACCTGCGCATCCCGCATTCTCGAAAATTACGTCCCTCCCTATGATGCGACGGCGGTCGAGCGACTGGAAACAGCAGGCGCGGTGATCCTCGGCAAGACAAACTGCGATGAGTTCGCAATGGGAAGCTCGAATGAAAACTCTGCGTTCGGGCCGGTACACAATCCCGTGGACCTCGAGCGCGTACCCGGCGGGTCGAGCGGAGGTTCCGCAGCTGCGGTTGCAGCAGGCTTGGCTGTGGGCGCCCTTGGGACCGACACCGGTGGGTCAATTCGGCAGCCTGGCGCGCTCTGTGGTGTTCCGGCGATGATGCCGACCTATGGCCGGGTTTCGCGCTATGGCTTAATTGCATTTGCTTCATCGCTCGATCGCATTGGGCCGTTTGCCTCGACGGTGAGCGACATTGCATCGCTGCTGGGTGTCATCTCTGGAAATGATCCCAGGGATTCAACGTCAGCGAGAGCGCCCGTGCCGAATCTCCTTGAGGGAATTGGCCGAGACGTGAAGGGAATGCGGATTGGTCTACCCGCCGAGTATTTTGGCGAAGGCATGGACAGCGAAGTCCGCAGCAATGTAGAAAAGGGCATTGGGATCCTTGAAAGCCTGGGTTGCCAGCCTGTTAACCTGAGAATGCCGCACACGGATTACGCGATAGCGACGTACTACATTCTTGCAAATGCGGAGGCGAGCTCAAATCTAGCGCGCTTTGATGGGGTGCGATACGGGATGCGCGCCCTTGAAAGCAATCTGGCCGAAATGTACCGAGAAACTCGTGGCAAAGGGTTCGGCCCCGAAGTGAAACGACGGATCATGCTTGGAACATACGTTCTATCTGCCGGATATTACGATGCTTATTACCTCAGCGCACAGAAGGTTCGCGCCCTGATCAGAAGCGATTTTGACGTGGCGTTTGAAAAAGCCGATGTTCTCGTTACGCCAACTTCTCCCGCGCCGGCCTTCCTCCTTGGTGAGCGTATTGACGATCCACTTTCTATGTATCTCTCTGATATCTATACAGTTACTGGAAGCCTGGCCGGCGTTCCAGCTATCTCTATACCGTGTGGAAAGACCTCAGGACGACTGCCGGTGGGTTTGCAGATATTCGGGCCTCCGTTTGCCGAAGAGCGGATCCTTCAGCTCGCCCACGCTCTGAAGGAGGGCCTTATGAAGGAACAGGCGTAGGTTGCTATTGAAATCCGTAGCGCCATCCGTGCAAACGGAAAATAATTTCCTCTGCTTGCCCAGCTGAATCAACCTCAAGCCGGTCTGCTATCCGAGATGAAAATGCCGGCAAATAACTGATTATACTACCCTTGAAAGCACTGTCTGCCCATGTTAGGGGTGGTCGGACCTCCCGTGGTACGAAACGTGCTCAGATCAACTCAGTCCGGCACTTCAGTCTACGGTGACGGAAAGGGAAAAGACGACCGTGTCTCATATTCCTTCAACTCAGAAACTCTTCACCGAAGATGAAGTCTCTCGCGTAACGGGAATCTGCCTTGACCACCTCCGGAAGCTCGCCCAGCTCAAGCGCTTGGGTTCGCTGGTGCGCGCTGCAGGCGCCGAGGCCGAAAAGTGGCTGTTCACGAGTTCAGAATTGATGATTCTGAATGTCATTTGTTCTCGCTGCGATCATGAGGACCAACAGCTGTCCGCCTGACGCTGAGAATGGCCGTCCGACTCTCCGGTAGGACAATGAG
>JASHYE010000040.1 GCA_030043155.1 Candidatus Acidiferrales bacterium
CGTATTGTGACGCGCATGGAAGAAACACCGAATCAAGGCGGGGCCACGGCGACGGGGGAGATTTTTCGTCCATACGAACGCTTAGTCGAAATCACGGTGATGGGGAAGAGCTTCCTCGTGCCGGAGAGAAATTCTCTGCTCCGATGCTTTCAGTTCATCAGTCCGGAAACGATTCCATACGGGCGCTTCTGCTGGAATCAGGAGTGCCAGTATTGTCGCGTAAGCTGCCAGCTTCCCGATGAAGACAGTCCCAAGCCGATTCTGAGCTGCAAGTTCATGGTTTCCGCCGGAATGAACATAACGGAGCTCGCTCCCGAGCTGATGTTCTGCCTGAAAAGCAAGCTCGGAGCTTGAGGCAGCTTCGCTTGAATTAAAGCTCTAAGCGCTTCGCCAGCGTTCTGCCCGAGCCTCCCTGTTTTTCTGCCCGGCTATACGTGTGTTCCAGTGAGCGAATGTGGTAAACTTCGCCCTTACGGACGCACCCTCAGGGGTTGGAATGACTGCACGCGTTAAGTTTTCCATCGGCGTAATCATAATCCTGGCTACCTTGGGCTGGCTTGGCTGGGTAGGCGCAAGCCAGAGCAAGACTTACTACCATACGATCAGTGAACTGGGAGCGCTTCAGGGGCCGGCCCTCCATCAAAGAATGCGCGTGAGCGGGGACGTTGTTGACGGCTCGATTACGCATCGTGAGGGGCGCATCGATTTTATTCTCGCCGAGCAGGGCAAGACGCTTCCTGTCAGCTACGTTGGCGATTCGCCGCTACCCGATACGTTCAAGGGGGGCGCGCAGGCATTGGCCGAGGGCAGGCTCATGCCCGACGGTCGCTTTGTCGCGGATTCAGTGCAGGCGAAATGCGCGTCGAAATACCAGGCGACCCCGGGGCAACAGCCCGCTGAAACAATACCAAAGTCGCAGACTCAAGTGCAGCCACAACCTCCAGCCGATCCTCGAAGCGCTGCCGGACCTCGCAGTTAATGGGAGCAAAATAGGCGAATGGATGTCGTTGGCGCTTTCGCATTAGTCCTTGCGTTGCTAGCGGCGGGATATTCCGTTGTCGCCGGAATTATCGGCATTCGCACGCAGCGTCCGCTGATTACCAAGAGCGCGCGAAACGCCGGGTTGGCAATTTTCCCGCTAGTCACTCTCGGAATTGCCAGCCTAGTCGGGCTTTTCTTCCAAAATAACTTCTCCATTGCTTACGTCGTCGAGCACAGCAATCGCACGCTTCCGGCCTACTACAAATTTGCGGCGCTGTGGTCCGGGCAGGAAGGCTCGCTGCTGTTCTGGAGCTGGCTGCTCTCGATTTTCGCGTTCATCGCGCTTTTCTCCAATCGCAAGAAGCATCCAGAGCTGATGCCGTACGTGGTGGTGATCCTCGGCTGCATCCAGCTCTTTTTCTTGATGCTGAATAATTTTGTTGCGAGTCCGTTTGGGCTGGTAGGCGCAGTTGGCGCTGCAGGGGTGCCTCACGTGGTGGCGCTTGCTGATGGGCATGGGTTGACGCCGCTGCTTCAGTATTCGGAAATGGATATTCATCCGCCGATGCTTTATCTGGGCTATACGGGCTGCACGGTTCCATTTGCGTTTGCGCTGGCGGCGCTGTTGGGCAGATATCCTGGCGAAAAGTGGATCCATATTATTCGGCGATGGACGATGGTGGGCTGGGCATTTCTCAGCGTCGGAATTTTGCTTGGCGGCCACTGGGCGTATCAGGTTCTTGGATGGGGCGGCTACTGGGCGTGGGACCCGGTGGAAAACGCCTCGCTTCTGCCGTGGATCACTGAAACGGCGTTCTTACATTCAGTGATGATGCAGGAAAAACGCGGCATGATGCGGGTGTGGAATGTATGGCTGGTTTTCATCACGTACATGCTGAGCATTCTGGGAACGACGCTGACGCGCTCCGGCGTAGTGAGTTCCGTACACGCGTTCGCGCAGTCGTCCATTGGCTCGTGGTTTTTCTCGTTTCTCGCGATCATTTTGATTGTCTGCGTTGTCGCGTACTGGAAGAACCGCGATTACCTGCGGACGGATAATCAGCTCGATTCGGTCATATCGCGCGAATCGAGCTTCCTCTTCAACAATTTGATTTTGCTCGCGGCGTGCTTCGCTGTTCTGTGGGGCACGCTGTTCCCGGTGCTGACGGAATGGGTCGAGGGCAACAAAATCACGGTCGGGGCGCCTTTTTTCAATAAAGTAAACATTCCCATAGCGCTCTTCCTGCTTTTCCTTACCGGCGTTGGGCCGCTGCTGGCATGGAGGCGCACTTCGCTTTCGAGCCTGAAACGCAATTTCGCGTGGCCGCTCGGCATCGGTTTGGTCGCGGGCGTAATTGGGTTTGCAGTAGGTGACCGGAATTTCTACGCGCTCGTGTGTCTGATTCTGGCTGTATTCGTCACGCTGACGATTTTTTCAGAATTTTTCCGAGGAGCGCGTGTGCTCTCGGCACGCAGCGGCGCCAATTTGTTTTCGTCTGTCGGCCAACTGACGATGCGCAACACGCGCCGCTATGGCGGGTACATCGTGCACTTCGGAATCGTGCTGATTTTCATCGGGATATCCGGTCAGGCGTTCAATCAGAATGTCCAAAGCAAGATGCAGATCGGCTCGAATCTCAAAATCGGGCCGTACACGCTCGTTTGCCAGAATATCGACAGCGCTTCGACTGCGAACTACACGGCACAACGAGCGACGATCGAAGTGTTCAAAGGCAACCGGTCGCTGATGATGCTTTTCCCCGAGCGCCGCTTTTACACCGCGAGCGAGGTCACGCAGACGATCGTCGCGCTGCATTCATCGCTTGCGCGTGATCTTTATGTGGTCTACGCCGGACAGAGTCCCGACGACAATGCGCCGGTAATCCACGCCTATTTGAATCCGCTGGTAGCTTGGATCTGGCTCGGAGGGCTTGTTCTGGTATTGGGCACGGTTCTGGCGCTGATACCGAGCCGGCAGCCGCAAATTGTGCTGCATACGGAGCGCGAAACTGTGCCGGTGCCGGCCGCAGCAAAAGTTCCAATCGCTGTGGTTCATGGAGATGATTAGCGTGCGAGCGCGGCACAATTTGGCAGCATTCGCATTTTCGGCAACGCTTGCACTCTGCTTCGCGATTCCGGCGCAAGCGCAAAGCGCCCGCGCCAAGGATCTTGGCACAAAAATTATGTGCATGTGCGGGGGCTGCAATGATGCAGCAGGGAAGTGTACGCACATGGGCGGCGCGTTTGCGGGACCGTGTGCATTTGCGCAAAAGGAGTTGAAAGAAGTGGACGAGCGCGTCGCCAGCGGCTCGTCGGACGACCTGGTTCTGCAATCCTTTGTGCAAGAATATGGCCCTACGGTGCTGATTTCTCCACCTGCGCACGGATTTGATTTATGGGCGTGGCTGATGCCGGTTATCGCGCTGCTGGTTGGACTGATTCTGGCGCTCTCTGTGGTGTTCCATTGGAAGCGGCGCACCGCCGTCGTGCCAGTTCCGCGCGTATCGCCGGAAATTCTCTCTCGCGTTCGCCACGAAATTGGCGGAGAAACTGATGACTAGCCAAGCGATCCTCGTTACGCTGTGCTGCGCAGCGTTGACTGTTGGGACGCTTTGGTTCGTATTTGGCGTAAAATTCGAAACGTCGGATTTTGCGCCGCATCGCTCGCGCCTCGACCAACTGCTGGAGAGGCGGGACACGATCTATGAAAACCTGCGCGATTTGCGATTCGAGCATCGCGCCGGTAAATTCTCGGAAGAAGATTATGAGGCGATGAAACGTGCGCTCGAAATCGAAGCGGCACGCGTGATTGCAGAAATGGACCAACTGACAGGAGGAGCGCCCACGGCGGCAACGCGGCAGGCGATGTCAGAGAAATCGCGGTGAAAGCGGAATGAATTTACACGCACAAAAAATAACGCAGAACGCAATCCGTGTGCGATTGCTCGCGATTTGCGCAGCTTCCTTTGCACTGCTGTTTTTCGCGGGTGCCCTGCCTGCGTTCGCGGGCACAGTTTCCGGTGTGGTGAAGAACGGGACCACGAACCGCCCTGTTGCTGGGGCTGATGTAATTCTGCTGCAACTCCAGAGCGGAATGCAGGCCGTGGCCAATGTGAAGACGGATGCGTCGGGCCGCTTCACCATCAACAACAGCGTACTCGGAACTGCCCCCATGCTTCTGCGCGTTCCGTACAAAGGCGTGCTCTATCACGCACCGGTGGCGCCGAATACGCCTTCTGTGGATATTCAAGTGTACGAGCCGACGCGCGATCCGAACTCGTTTGCCGTCACTACGCGCGCGATCATCCTTCAGCCAAAAGGTTCCGACCTTATTGTTGGCGAAGAGTATACGGTTGAAAATAAAACGCAGCCGCCGGTGGCGTTTTATCTCAAGGACGGCAGCTTTCGATTCGAGCTTCCGCCGGGCGCGCAACTCAATCAAGTTTCCGCATGGGACTCAAGCCAAATGCCAGTAATTCAGGGCACAATCGGCAAAGGCAATGGCGTGGAAGCGGTCGATTGGCCGTTTCGTCCCGGCGAAAATGGAGTGCGTATCTCTTATCAACTTTCGTACGCGTCAAATCAAGCCAGCATTCAGGCGGCGTCCCTTTACGATGTGCAGCGCGTGATTCTTGCGGTGCCTCCCGGCTTGCAGGTTTCGGCGGCAGGCTTTTC
>JASHYE010000325.1 GCA_030043155.1 Candidatus Acidiferrales bacterium
TTCCCGGGGCAAATGAACGCGATTCAGCCGTATTTGTTCCTGCGCGACGCGGAAAAGATGGTTCCGTTCCTGGAGAATGCGTTTGGAGCGAAGGCGGAAGGCGTGCACAACGCGCCGGACGGCACGGTTGCGCATGCCACGGTTCGCATTGGCGACAACACGCTGGAGTTCAGCGAGGCGCATGGTGAATGGCAGCCGTCGGCGTGCCATTTGCATTTGTATGTGCCGGACACGGATGCGGTGTATGCGCAGGCGCTGCGCGCGGGCGCGACGACGATTGAGGCACCGAGCGATAAGCCGTATGGCGACCGCAGCGCGGGCGTGAAGGATCCGTGGGGCAACAGCTGGTTCATCGCGACGCATATTAAGGATGTGGCGTTCTAGAGGCGGGAAGTTGGACGCTGGAGGCTAGAGATGGCGGAAAACAGAACAGCGCATGCTGGGAAAGATGGCACAGGGCGTCGAGTGATGAGAATCATTCTCGCCGTGATTGTCGGCCTGGTGGTGTGGACGATCGTCGTAACGGCGTGTGATGTCGCGATGCGAAAATTGTGGATCGACTACGCGCTGGTCGAAAAGTCGCTGGTATTCACGCTGCCGATGAAGATTATGCGGCTGCTGGAGAGCGGAGTGAGTTCGCTGGTTTCCGGTTTTGCGGTGGCGCTGGTGGCAAAAGAAAGAATCAATTGGCCGCTCGTCACGGGATTTTTGATTCTGGCGATGTTCCTGCCGTCGCACATTTCCATCTGGCACAAATTTCCGGTGTGGTATCACCTGACGTTTTTTGCGTCGCTGCCATTGCTGAGCCTCGCGGGTGGGTTGCTGCGGCGGCGTGCGGGACTTTCGCGGACGTCAGTGACGCAAACGGCGGTTCCTGAAGCGTAAAGTCGGCGCGCATTTTGTCGGCGGTGCTAAGGAAGAATCAGATACCAACGGCGCGGCGGGGGCGATTTTCGCGGACCCAGCGCGTATCCTGAACCGGCTCGCTTTCGCATTCCACTTCAATCACTGTGGCGAGCGGATCAGGCGGATGATTGGGCAGGCCGGTGAACTGCACGCGAAATTCCTCCTGCTTGAATTCGACGGGCTGCCTGGTGGTGTACATGCGCGCGCTCAATACTTTGCTGCGCAGGCCGCCGACGGCGACCGTGTTGCCGGGCCAGAAGTGCACGTGAACGTAAAGCGTGTTGCCTTTGCGCGTGAATCCAGCCATTTCCGAAGTGGTGACCTTGCAGCGTTCTGATTCGTAGATCGTGGGGCCGTTGTCGTCCATCCAGCGGCCGACGGCTTCGAGAGTGGCGATGGATTCAGACGGGATGGAGCCGTCGCCGGTGGGGCCGATATTCAGCAGGTAATTTCCGCCGCCCTGCGCGCACTCCACTAAGTTGCTGACGATGGTCTTTGGAGATTTCCAGTCGTCGTCGGCGCGCTGATAGCCCCAGCTGTCGTTCATGGTCATGCAGGATTCCCACGCGCGGCCCTCTTCGGAGGCCGAGATTTCCTGTTCGGGCGTGCTGAAATCGCCGGGGAGAAGATTGCGATTGTTGACGATGATGTCGGGCTGAAGGCCGAAGACCATCTGATTCATTTTGACGGATTGCCAGCCGGCGGCGTCGAGTGGCCAGGCGACGTCGTACCAGAGGACGTCGATTTTGCCGTAGTTGGACATGATTTCGCGGATCAGGCCGTGAGTGTAAGCGACAAAACGTTCGCGGGCGGCGGGATCAGTGGCACAGCGGGCGCCGTCGGGATGATGCCAGTCCATAAGGGAATAGTAGAAGCCGACGCGGAGGCCTTCGGCGCGGGCGGCCTCGACGTATTCGCGCGCGAGGTCGCGGCCGGGGCCCTGATCGGGCGCGCAATAGTTGGTGAGCTTCGTCGCGAAATTGCAGAAGCCTTCGTGATGCTTGCTGGTCATCACCATATATTTCTGGCCGGCGCGCTTGGCGAGACGGGCCCATTCGCGCGCGAATCCAGGGCGCGGATTAAAGCGGTGCGCGAGCTGTTCGTATTCGGCGACGGGAATTCCTTCCTCTTCCATGGCCCATTCGTGATGGCCGTAGACGCTGTAGAGGCCGAAGTGAATGAACATGCCGAATTTGGCGGCGTGCCACCAGGCCATGCGGGAGGCGCGACTTTGCGACTCGCGCTGGTCTTCTTCCTGTTCCCTTTCCTGTTCCCTTTCGGCTTCGGCGGCGCTTGGGGCGGATTGAGTTTGCGACACGGCGGAGGCGAGAGGTGAAAACGCAGCGCTCGCGCTTGCTGCGGCGGCGCCTGCGCCAAAGAGTTTCAATGTGTCGCGACGCGAGATTGTATGCGGCATGGCGGCGCTATGTTGCTCCAAGGGCGCCTGCGCGCCAAGCAGAAAAATTCGTAGAAGGTTGTGGGATTAGGATTCGTCAAGCCTAAGTTTCAGAATGTCAAAAGCAGTTTCCCCAAACTACGAGGACGAAGGATTACCCGTCTGATTTGTACTTGCTTTTGTGCGGTCCATGCTTTTTGCCGATTTCGATCGTTTTCCACTGCGAGCCATCAAATAGCCTTACTCGGGTTAGGCGTCCATCCGATCCAATCCTTGCTGTGAATGGTTTTACTCTCCGCTTAAGCTCGCGCAAAATATCGTTCTTCGCCTTGATGATTCTCGGCGCCCATTGCGCTGGGCTTTCGTTGTTATTCGTCGTGACAAAAACGGCAATGTCAGCCTCTATTATTTCTTTTGCCCACGTAAATTCCAAGTCTCGATCGCCCGTTAGCAGCACGTATTCCTTGAGTCCGCAACCGTGAATCATCACGGGGTCAGCGATCCTGCTTTCGGCATCTCCGTATTCATCAAAAAGAGTGACGACAAGGAAGCCTGCCAAACGCAGCGTATTCGCCAACTGGCTTCTCCCAAATGTTCTATCGAGGAGAAAAATCGGCGGTTCGTCAGGCTGCTGCTTTCCATTCGTAGTCTTCGATTGCTTCTCGCGCTTCAATATCTGTTAGTCCGTAATCGCGAGCGATATCGGCTATGCTCTCGCCGGACTTGCTCCGTCCCCATAGCACAGAAACCATAATGCCCTTGTCTTTAACGATCGGCTTGCCCGAAGAAAACAGCGGATCAATGGCTAGTCGCTTGGAGTGGATCGGGAAAACACGAATCGGCAAACCATATCCGTCACGCGGGATTAGCGCCAAATACTTTTCAAGAACCTGTCTCATTGCGTATTGGCCCTGCTTTGTGGCATTGATCGTCTTATCCAAATACTGAATAAATACATCCTTGCCAAACGTTTCAAATTTATGCGTCAGCAGCGGATGCTTTCCAGGGATCTTCCGGTGCACGTAATCTAACGCCATGCGGACGTTCTTAAGGGGTATACCGCTTTTCTCTGTCGTGAATCGCAAAATGTGGGCTTCAACCAGGTTGTAGAAGGAGAGCAGCTTGTTCTCTGGATCTGCAAGTTCTATTAAGGGCTTGAAGACTCGATGCTTTCCAGCTCCGGTCGTGTAATCTTGTCCAAGAGTCCACGCTCGGAGCGTATTTGCAGGAATCCGGAGGTAAAGCGCAGCTTCCGGAATGCTATAACGAGGGAAATCGCGCACGTCGCCCTTCGTCCGAACTAATCGTCGTCGCGGCATGTTAGCCTCCCCGCAATACGCTGCGCGTAGGTGCGCGTGCTGGGTGTCGCCTTCCTTGTTCTGCCTGCATTGTACCGGAAATCGAACGCCCTTGGGTTGGGTGCGTCTATAGTTTTTCTGAATAATGACATGAGGTATACCGTTCGCCGTTAGGTTGGCCGCTTGCCGCAGCCGGACGAACGGGTTTCTCTCCGACCCCGCTACCGCGGGCCTCAGGGCAGGCGGGATGTCCGCACTGCAAAGCCTACCTAATAGGGGGGTCAGTAGCTCTGGGGGCGCGATCCTTGTCGGTCCAGTGGATCAGGCCAGTCTGGTCATCAAAGAAGCTCCGGACGCCTTTCTTCCAGGTAATCGGCCGCGCGGTAACGGTGTACGTGGTGATCTTTCCGCTGGCGTCTTTCGGACCGGCAGTGTACGTGAAAATGTAGCCGACCGTTCTCCCGCTTGTTAGGGAGTTAGTGAGGAGGTCTGCGGCGGAAGCGGAGGGTTGGACTCCCTGCGGCGGGACTCCCAATGACGCGAGAGTTGGGCTATAGCCGGCCGGATAATGCTCATTGTAATATGCCTCGGCCGTAACAATGCTGCGTATGCGACCGACCGCGGAAGCCTCGTCCGACTGAGTCGGGCCGGTACGCTGGTCTTGCCCCGTGCCCACGGAACGCACGAGCTCCAATCCCGTACCTTTACTATTTTCTGTCAGGTTCCACAGGCGCGCCTCGTTTGGCCCGGTGAGCTCCATGCGAAACTTGGCGTTCGGCATCGGTTCCGTGCATCCTTCGCACTTCTTGCGCTGAACTTCAAACGTGAGAACTTTACCCTCCACATGCGGCGCCAGAAGAGGCGCGGAATATTCTTTGCCGCTTTCATGCCAGGGTTCATTTACATTGCTGCGTCCCAGGAGATAAAAAACAGCGGTCCCGCTGATGTTCCCGTCCGTCTCATCAATCTTGAAAGCCACACCGGGCAAGTTCTGCATTTTCCCTTGCCAGGTTCCAGCGAAGGAAGATTGGTCCAGAACTCTCGCTGCGGACCCTATGGGAGCGAAGAAGAAGCCAACGAGAATGGGTACGAGGAAGACGGCGGCGACGAGACCTCCAAGCAGCGTCTTTGGAGTCGGCATTGGCATGCTTTCGACAGAGAGTGACATGATGGCCTCCATTCGATTTTTGAGATTCGATCTACAAACTCCGGAAACACCGGCGACGCTTTCGGCCAACTGAAGACGGCAGACCTTGAGAATGCCGGCCATGTAATCGCCGGGCGCAGCGCCATAGCGAACCACCATTTCGTCGCAAGCCAGTTCGCGCTCGCGATGGAGGCGTCGCTCAATCCACCACAGCAACGGATAAAACCAGAACATGCAGGTGACCACGTGCGCGAAAGCGGCCGTCCAGTTGTCACGTCGTTTGGCATGGGCGAGTTCATGCAGAATCACTGACTCGAGTTCCTCGGAGGAGAGCTTTCCAGCAAGCCCGGCCGGCAACACGACGATGGGTTTGCGGAAGCCGAAGAGCACGGGTTCGGCGATCGAGTCGGAAAATCGGAGCGTTACTGGCTGACGCAATCCGGTACGCCGCTGGAGTCGCGCCAGGCATTCTTGCAAAGCATTGTCGCCGGAGCCGGAGAATTCTGGCGTCCTCCAAAGCTTCGGCAGCCAAGCAATGAGCATGCCCGCGCAGCCAAAGATCCACACGAAAAGCAGCAAATACTCGAGAACGTCCGTATTCGCAGTCTGCGCTGGCAGAGAAATCGTCGAAGGCGCTACCCACGGGACGAGGAGCACCGGGACTGTTTGTGAGACGTGGCTTGCGGGGAGAAGCTCGGCAAGCTTTGATCCAAGTAGGGAGATCACTCCGGTCGGAAGAAGGAAGTTCGCGGCGGCGAGGAGCCACAATGTGTAGCGCGTCGCGGGTCCACGGCGCTTCAGAATCAGGGCGAGAGCTCCAATGAATAGCGCGAAGATCGTCGACTCAAGAAGGTGCTTCCCCAACGCGAGGATCATTTCTTGCTCTCCCTTCTCGCCAACTCCTTTTCAACTGCCCGGATGTCGGCAAGGGTGAGTTGTCCTGTTTCGACCAAGTGCGACATGACGGAAGCCGGTGAGCCGCCGAACATCTTTAGAAAGTCCGCGACGACTCTCTTGCGAACCGTTAGCCGCGTGAGCACGGCTTCGAATACATGTGCGTTGCCCACTTTCTTGACACGCCGCACTGCGTCCTTCTGTTCCAACCGGTAGATCATGGTCTGCACAGTGGTGTAGGCAGGGCGATTTTCTTCCGGCAACGCTTCCTGAATTTCACGCACGGATGAGGGGCCAAGCTTCCACAGCTTCTCGAGCAGCTGGAGCTCGAATGCGGTAATGCGGGGGATCTTCATTGACTACCTCTGTCGTCATATCTACTACAGTCGTATGCGTGATGTCAAGGGAAATTTGCAATGCTTTTCATTGATAAATTGTGCGCGGGTACTGACGTTCACAAATTAAGCTGGTGCGCGGCCCAACGCGGAAAGATTCGGGATCGCACGCGCTAAGAAGGACCACTCCGCCGGACTGAAGGCAATGCGCGATCAGGCGAGGGAGAGGCGGTCCCAGGGGCCAAGCCATTCGCAGGGGCGACCTTTGGTGCGGAAGGAGGTCAAATCCTGCGCAACGGAGAGGCTGACGTAGATATTGATGCCCTTGAAGGAGTCGATTCCGGGCTGCTCGAAAGTGTGGCGGCAGAGAGTGGCGGCGCCCGGCGCGAGATAAATCGGAACGCTGCTGCCGTTGACGCTTAGGTCGTCATGCCGCACGCCATCGCGGTCGTAGAGAAAATGCGTTCTGCGCCAAGCCTGCACCATGTCCACATCGATTTGGCCGTAGTTGTTGCGGATGAGCCACATAAATGTCCAGAAGCGCATGCCCGTGCCGTTCAACCCGAAGTGAGTGGGATTTTGGTCGCCGCTGCCGTGCTGGCTCATGGGATGGCTGGGCTCGCGGACGTTATCTTCGTTGTAGCTATCGGGTGCTTCCACGTTGTTGGTCGTGACGATGTAGCGCGCGTCCCGCTCGCCCATCTCGCCCGGCGTACGAACGGCGTAACGCGCAATTCCGTTTTGATCGGCGGGGATGCTTTCGACCACGAACGCCTGGTGGCCGTCGGAAACCAGCCAATTCGCGCCGCGCGTACACTTGCCGATCACGATCTTGTGGCCGGACTTCTTGCGATATTCAGGACGCCCGACGGTCAGCAGTTCGACCGCGTGCCGGGCGTTGTCTGCAAAGGCCGCAGCATAGAAGTTACCAACCTGCCAGTCGAGGCCCGGCCGCCGATAACCCGAAAATGGACGTGCGAGCGTGGGGCCGAGAATGCCGACTCCTCCGCCGGCATATCCGCTCACGGTGACACCCCGATCGTTTTGCGCGTGTTCGCTTCCGATTTCGCCGGCGGAGTCTGTCACGGTGTAACGGTGCGCTCGGTTGTCACTCGGAGAAGCGATGAAGGTGACCAGATATTCCTGAGGGAAGAAATGCTGATCTTCGGAACTGACGTGGATGGTCTTGCCGTCGCGCGTGGCCGGAGGGAGAATCACCGCGCCACTGCAGCAATGCGTGATTTCGTCCTCGGGGGCTAGTTCGGCGGTCTCGGAAGACGGC
>JASHYE010000326.1 GCA_030043155.1 Candidatus Acidiferrales bacterium
CCCGGTTCGAGGTATTCATAAAAATGCTGAATGAGAGAATTCCGGCGCATTGCTGAAAAATAGATCATGACGTTCATGCAAAAAATGCAATCCAGCCTTCCCAGATAGACGGCCTGCGCCAAATTCATTGGCGCAAACGAAACCATGCGCCGGATCCTTGGCTTGATTGCATAGTCATTCCCGGCTGCCGAAAAATAAGCATCGAGCTGACGCGGCGAAACGTGACCCAGGTTCCGGCGTCGATAGACTCCTTCCTGCGCAATCTTCAGCGCATTCTTGCTTATGTCCGTAGCCAGAATCTCGACGTTCCACGCCTCCGAGAACATCAGCGCGTCCGCAACAGAGATCGCGATCGAGTATGGCTCCTCGCCAGTAGCGCAGCCGGCGCTCCAAATGCGCAGGGAGCGCGGATTTTCCCAAAACTTCTTCATATGCAATTCGGGAAGGACCTTACGCTGAAAGGCTTCAAAAACCGCCGGGTATCGGAAGAACGACGTTTCCTGGGTGAGTAGCCGCTCCACTACCGTTTCATACTCAACGTTTGAGTTATGCATTCGACGCAGCAAATCTGTTCCGTTGGCAAGGTGTTTTGACGCCATATAGTCTCGCACCCTGCTCGAGAAAAACCGCTCGCGCGAGGCGTCGAACAGAATTCCAGATCGACGCTCAATGAGCGCACGAATCTCTCCCAATTCATACTCGCTGATCGAAACCGTCATCGGGTCTTTCATATTCCGCCATCAGGGAATTGCAATGAGACTACCGCCGGGCGCCCGCCGGTACAGGTTCAGGCCGCGATTCGTCCGCTGCCATCGAATCCGACCCGTTCTTTGACCCAGAGCGGAATTGAGCGAGAGCTTCATTCAGTTGTTCGGAGAGTTTGACCATGTTACCGACGGTCGCCACTGTCTGGCGCGCGCCCTGAGAGGTCTGCCGGGTGATACCAGAAATAATCTGCATCGCATTCGCTACACCTTCTGTGCCACGCACCTGCTGTTTTGAAGCGAGCGAGATTTCCTGTACAAGCTCGGCGGACTGGCGCACAACACTTGATATAGCTTCCAAAGCCTTCCCGGCTTGATCCGCGAGACCAGCGCCAACTTCCACTTCCTTTGTGCCCTCCTCCATCACTACGACTGCTTCATTCGTCTCGGCCTGAATCGCCTTGATAAGCGCGGCAATATCCTTGGTGGCGCTCCTCGAGTGTTCCGCGAGCTTACGGACTTCGTCAGCGACGACAGCGAACCCGCGTCCTGCCTCTCCTGCCCGTGCCGCCTCAATCGCAGCGTTGAGTGCGAGCAAGTTGGTCTGTTCGGTGATGTCGTTGATGACGTTGATAATTTCTGAAATTTCCAATGAACGGTCGCCGAGAGACTTGATCTTTTTCGCCGTCGCCTGCACCGAAGCGCGAATTCGCTGCATGCCGTCAAGCGTATCGTGCACCGCGCGGTTGCCTTGCTCAGCGGCATCAAGGGCGCGTCTCGCTGCTTCAGCGCTCGCTTCGGCGTTGTTTGATACTTGCTTCATCGACACTGTGAGTTCTTCCACGGCCGATGACGTGTTCGTGATTTCCTGATCTTGCTGTGTCGCCCCGGTGGTCATTTCGTCTGCGGCAAAAAGGATGTGGCTTGCGCTGGTGCTGACATCAATCGCGGCCTTGCGTACTCGCTCGATGACTTTCGTGAAGTTGTCGAGCATCAGGTTCACTGAATCGGTGACGTTGCCGAGAGCGTCATTGGTGACCTTTCCGCGCATTGTCAGGTCACCGCGGGACACTTGATTGATCAGGTTGAGCAAGTCAGTGATGCTTCGCTGCAGCGATTCTGACGCTTCCTGGTTTACAGAAGTACGCGCCAGCTTGGCCGCGCTGCGGCTCAGGTTTTCCGCAATGAAACCGAATTCATCCCTCGCGGAAATCTCTGCCTTCGCACGCACGTCACCGGCTGCCAGCTTCTCGGAAAAACTCGCCAGCTCAGTAAGAGGTGCAATTACGCGCTTAGGTAGCAGGATTACATGCAGCAGAAATGTTGCAATTACGAGTCCCGCGGCCATCATCAGGCTCGATGACGACCCACTGGGTAACGACGAAAAGTTTGCGAGCGATTGTCCGTTTGCGACAGCTCCGGCATGAAATGCGAAACCGAGGACTCCCCCGAGCGCTGCCAGATCCCACAGAATCAAAACCCATATTATCGAACTAAGACGCGATTTCATAACTTCCTCCAAATTCTCGAACCGGATAGCCGCATCTCCGGGCGGCGGTCTCTGAAAATGAGCTCTCGCGTTTCATATAACAGGCACGGGGAACACTTCGATCATCTTGTTAAGATCGAGTACAAGCGCGAGTCGATCATCGTGACGCAACATGCCACGGCAGTGCGGGATCTCGCTCGGCATTTGGTCGAGCAATAAATCATCCGTTGCGCTGTACGTGCCCAACACCTCATCAGCCGCTATGCCGAATCGAAGACTGGTTGCGCTAGACTCATCAGGTAATGCCGCCACAACGACGTGTCGGGGCAGCAAACCCGACCGACGCCCTTCTGTAAATGCAATATCCACCAGTGGCACAATCGAACCCCGCAGATTGAAAACCCCCATCAAAAATGACGGGGTCAGCGGAATGCGCGTCACTGCAGGCCAATCGATAACCTCTTCAATCGTGAGAACCGACAAGCAGAAACGTTCGCGACCTGATCGGAAAACACAATATTGGCTCTCGGGCAGACGCTCGCTGAGAGAATCTTCATCCATAGGCTCGATCGTTTCTGACAAATCGAGCATCTCGCCTCCACTTGGCTCCGCCGAGCTACTGTTCACTTCGTGTGGGACTTCGAACTCATCACCCTTTCGAATCATGCAAATCTCCGCACCGTCTCCAGAAGTTCTTCAGCGGTAAAAGGCTTGCCAATGTACGCGTCAGCGCCTTGTTGCTGTCCCCAGAACTTGTCACTCGAAGTATTCTTTGAACTGACGAGAATTACAGGAATGCCGCCGAACAACGCATTCCCTTTCAGGTCACGGCAAATCTGAAAGCCATTCCGCTGGGGCATGACAACATCCAACAAAATCAATCCTGGGTGCTCGGTCGTTATCGTCTCTTCAATCCGCAGGGGATCACTCAGCCCAACTGAGAGAAAACCGCCCTCATCGAGTATTCCCTGCATCATTTTCACGGCTGCGATTGAGTCATCGACGACGAGAATTTTTTTCACCACAACATCCTCCAGCGTCCGCCTGTTCTCTGCCCGCCTAAGATTGAGCTTCTTCAATTGTCGAGAGAAGCCGCCGAGCACTGATGCCAAGGTTCACCGCTGCCTCGGTATTCTTTGTGCGCTGCGCCTGATCCACACGGCTCTGCAGGTATTTCATTTCCTCGCGACCTAGTGCGATTGCATCGTTCAGGTTTGCAGAATCGCCTGATGCTCTTTGCTCCTCGCGCGATATGGCAATTAGCGCGCGAGCCGCCACTGCGCGCCGAAGGTCTTCCGAAAGCTGACCACCATCGCTTATAAATGCATTTACTTCCCACGCCGAAAGAAGGATTCTTGCCTCTCCGAGTGTTACCGTGCTCATTGAGCGTCCGCGCGCTGGCGGCGCTTCGATCAATTGCTCCCATACGCTTTCGAGGCACTTCTCGAGAGCCGGTGAAAGTATGGCGTTGCTAGCGCTCACAACAGAACCCGCACTACGCTCTGGGGGCCGCACAGCCGATGCACTAGTCATTGTTCGTGTTGCCGGAGGCGGTGCCGGCGATGATTGACTACTTGGCTTTGCCAGAGCCGGAGCCGAAGGTGCAACCGGAATCGGAGGATCCGTTGCCGTAGGCAGAGGTGTGCTTGCTGCGGGAACCGAGGTAGCGGGTACCGGAGCTCGATTCGGCAATGTAACCAGTTTTGGCTTTGCTGAAACAGGGGGGGCTTTCACCGCGCTTGGCTCGGCTGAGCGTCTGTCAGCAATCGGTGCTGGCCTGATCGGTGGCTGCGCAGTTTTTGATGTTTCTGCCGGGCCGGTCGTGGATACTTTGACTTCGGCGGTAGGAATTCCCAAGGCACGCTCCACAGCCGACCGGATCGCGAGGAGCTGCTCGAAAGTCCGATTTGCCGATTCTGCCGCGTAATCGGAAGAGATCGGCTGTCGCCAAGCAAGCGAAATCTCCCGCAGATGCGTAATCGCCTCCTGCTGACTCAGCCCCGCCGTGCGGCAATCAACCGTGGAAATCCCGCGACGTTCGAGTTCAGTTAGTCCTTCACGGATGGCGCGTAGGTCTGCATGCAGCAGCCGGAAAAACGAACGCCGCACCAAAAAATTGAAGCGTGTGAACGCCACTAGAGCCGCCGGATCGTAAAACATGAAACCTGCCGCATCTTTCAATTCACGGCCCTTCTCCAAAAGCCTTCCTGTGAAAACTTCGCGCAATCCACAGCACTCTTTCATGGCGTCTAGTACTTGGTTGAGCGGACCACACCATTCGAGTTCCGTCGGGTCAGCGTCCGCCAAAACACCCTGTAGCACCTGCGCCACATCGGCCAGCGTAATTTCGCATGCGTATAAGTCTTCCGGAGCGCACAGCGCGAAATACGTTGCCAACAGCAAGTCGATATTGTCCCGATCGGTCGCCGACTTTTCCTTGTGCCGAAGTAATCGCAGAATCAGCGCTCGCAGGCTTTCCGGACGTACATCCTTCAAAGAGTGCAAGAGCTGCCGCAGTTGGTTTGTCCGTATCTGCGTATCCATCTCATCGAGCCAGCGAATAACTTGCTCAAAAAGATCGGCGGCCGGACAAGCGGACGGCAGTGAGGCATCATGAATGGGCGGAAGGGCCAAATGAAAATGCGTGGCAAGATAAAAATAGAGTGGGTACACCAGTCGTGCTTCTGCCCAAGCTCCGGCAATAGCTTCAGCTCTCTCGCTCAGTGATGCGGATGTGAGATTGGAATCCGTGGATTTTCCAGCAAGCTTTGCCATTTTCGCTTTAGGACCTCTTCGTTTACCGGCGCTTTCGGCCCCAAGTACACCCTACCCTTCAGCCTAGAGGGAAAGCACGCCCGCAGCCAAAGATCAATCGTGCAGGGGTCAGCTTAAGTGGCTTGTATGGTGGGGATTACAGATCAACACAAGGAATTGCGTACACTGCGTCTCAGTATGCGACGAATTTGTCTCATCTTTCGAGCTGATCTCCCTGCTCGCATGAGACGAATCTTGAAGCAAGTACTATTGTTCGGGTGTGACGACGAGCGCTGTCTTCCGCGGGTTCCTTAACGGAATTTGGTAGCGCTTCAATTTTCGATAAAGTGTTGCACGACTAATTCCTAGCATCCTCCCGGCAAGCGCTTTATCTCCCGCGACTTGCTCAAACACCCGAAGTATCGTCATGCGTTCCATATCTGCCAGCGCCATCGACTCAAGCGCGCTTGACTCATCGCTGGAAAGGTGTCGTTCCTGTGCTGAACGCACTGCCGGCGGCAGATCGCTCAACCCGATTGACTGGTGGTCGCCAAGCGCAAGAGCTCGTGCGATGCAGTTTTCCAACTCACGGATATTGCCGGGCCAATCGTATTGCAGAAGCGCCCTCATTGCCTCCGCTCCGACTTGCACGTTTTCGCTTGGCGCATGGCGTTCCAGGAAACACCGGATAAGTGCCGGAATATCCGATCGCCGCTCACGCAATGGCGGCATATGCACCACGACTACGTTGAGTCGGAAGAATAAATCCTTCCGAAATGCCCCCGATCTGTATGCGGCTTCGAGGTCTCGATTCGTTGCCGCGATCACCCGCACCTCCACGGGCACTCTCTGATTGCTGCCTACGGGGCGGACTTCCTTTTCCTGCAAAACGCGCAAGAGCTTCGCCTGCATTTCCAGCGGCAGCTCGCCAATCTCATCGAGGAAAATCGTTCCGCTGTTAGCTGTCTGGAAGAGGCCGGGCTTTGACTTCAGCGCCCCCGTAAACGCGCCCTTCTCGTGCCCGAATAGCTCGCTTTCCATCAACGTCGGAACCAGCGCTCCACAGTCAACCGCAACGAAGGGTCTATGCGCGAGCGGGCCGCGAAAGTGGATTGCCCGCGCAACCAACTCTTTTCCGGTGCCACTCTCGCCCACGATCAGCACTGGTGCCGAGGAATCTTTCAATCGTGCAATCATGCGCAGCACTTCTTGGATTTTCATAGATGTGCCAACAATTCCGTCCAAACGCGTCTCCGCATCCACTCGCTCTCTTAGAAACTGATTCTCCGCCGTCAGCTGCACCTTTTCCGCCATACGTTGCAGCAATGACCTCATCTTCTCGACACGGAACGGCTTTTCGATGTAATCGTACGCTCCAAGCTTCATCGCATCCACCGCCGACTCCACCGTCCCGTGCCCAGTCATAATCGCAACTTCCGTTCCTGGAAGCAGCTGCTTAATCCGCCGCAGCAGCTCCACTCCGTTCATCTGTGGCAACTTAAAATCAGCTACCACCAATTCCGGCAAGTGCTCCTCTGCGTGCGTCAGAGCTGTCTCCGCATTTTCAGCCTCCATTGCAGCAAAACCGAGCCGTTCCCCAATGGCAATGCAAAGTTTTCGGATTGACGATTCGTCATCAACCACCAAGAATCGAATTCGCATATCATTGGCCATGTCGAGTTTGCCTGTCTGCGGCTGCTTTGTGCCTCACGTTCTGCTAAAGCTCAGTCGATCCTGCCAAAACGGCCTCCGCTGCTTTCGCTTTCACCGCCGGAAGTTGAATCACGAAAGTGCATCCGATTCCGTCGCTATTGTTCATGCAAACAATCTCCCCGCCGTGTTCCTTCACTATTCCGTAGCAAATGCTCAGCCCTAATCCCGTCCCTTTTCCGACGTCTTTCGTCGTGTAAAACGGCTCGAAAATTCGCGCTGGGTCGCTCACCCCCGTGCCATTGTCTCGCACAGCAATCTCTATCTTTCCGCCGCATTCGCGCGTTGTAATCTGGATGTTGCCAGAGCGCCCGGATTCGCTGATTGCGTCGTGTGCATTGTTCAAAATATTCAGGAATACCTGTTGCAGCTGATGTGCATCGCCGAAAACATGCGGAATCGATCTATCGAAACTCTTTATGATCTCCAAGGTATCGCCTGAACTACCGTACGTGCGAAGCTGCAATACCTCCGCCAGGACCACATGAATATCGACGTCTTCGCGCCTGGGCGGCATCTGGCGTGCGAATCTGAGCAGGTTTTGCACGATTTCTTTGGTGCGTTCTGCTTCCTTCAATACGATGCGCAACTCTTCTTTCGCAATCTCGGGTATTCCTTCGTTCTCCAGCAGCAGGTCCGAGTACCCCACGATCGCCGCGAGGGGATTGTTGATTTCGTGCGCCACGCCCGCAACTAGTTGCCCTACGGCCGCCATCTTCTCGCTGTGTCGAAGCTGCGCCTGAAGTATCGCAGCATCCGTAACGTCGGTAAGCACGACCACGATACTATTGACGTGACCCTCCTCATCGCGCATCGGGCTTATCGTGATTGAGAATTGTCCTGTGCTGCGATTCCCTCGCAGAACGGGGAGCTCGATTTGTTCTGATGCCACGCCCCGCAATGCGCTCCGAAAAGCCTGGTCAAAACGAGTCTTGCCACTGCCGGGAATAAATTCTCGAAGTGCGCACCCAACGAGGTCGCTCTTCCCGTACCCGGCCTCGTAGCATCTTCGATTCGCATAGCTGACGAGGCCCGCTGTGTCGACTACGAGAATCATGCTTTGTGTGTTGTTCAGAATTTTTGTATTAAAATCGCGCTCGCGCTGAAGCTGCGTCTGATACCTGCGCTGCTCCGTAATATCCTTCAACACATGAATCGTGCGCGACCCTTCCTCTCCCGCACCGATTCGCGAGTTCGAGATCAAGAACGCGCGCGCTCCTGAAGCGAGCACCGATTCCTGCTGAGCGGATCCAGGTTCTCCGCAAAACGGGCAATCCAGCTGCCTCTCATGGGCGGCGATCACGCTCAGCGCCCGCGTGCTCTTTCCCACCAGTTCTGAGGGACGCGCGCCGATCGTATCTGCGAGCGAACGATTGACTCGCACGATCACATTGGCGGGGTCATGGACCACGATCAAATCGCTAATGGCATCAAAATCCTCTACCCACTGCCGTTTTGAATGCTCAATGCGCGAAAAGAGCCTCGAATTTTCCAGCGCCATCGAAGCGTGCTCTGCGAGCGCTTCAATCAAACCGCGATCTTTCTTGGATATTTCCTTCTCCCAATCTACGAGGCACAACGCGCCCAGCAAATCTCCTTCGGTTCCGGTCAGCCGGACAAGGCATAACTTTTGCCATCCTAGCTTCCGCGCCAATTCCACCCCGATGAACTGCCGTGCTCGGCCTGACAGTATCGGCTCAGAACCCTTCTGATTAAGCTGGACGAGAGCTGCATTCAATAGGGTCCGATCTGTCTTTCGTTCGGGACCGTGACAAGTGTTTTCCAGGACTATCTCAAGCCCTGCTCCACGGGTAAGTGCCAGAATCGCAGCACGAGCGTCTAGAATCTCGCTCGCTTGGCGCGTAACTCGCGCTACGAATTCCGGCAAACGAAGGGAAACCTTCAGCGCCGAACTCATGGGAGTTCCGCCCTGAAAACGTGATGCCGTCGTACTTCGTCGTGCTTTTTGAGCACGCATGGAGGTGTAGGCCTGCGCGCCTATCTGACAGCTAGGACAACTTAACGGTAAGTCGGCATCTCATTTTGAGTCAAGGAATGCAGATTCAGGCGTGCCGTACTGTGCATCAGTCATGGGCGAGTTCTCAACATGAGACGATCGGCCAGCCCTTGTGCGGCCAGTGAGACGAGTACCAGGGCATTTTCCCCTTCGCCGTGGAGAGTGGTGTCGGCGTAACTTACTGCAAAAGCTAAGCTTATCTCTGGACGGAAAATGAAAATTCACAGTGCTAGAACTGGTACACACGTTGCACTTACTGCAGTTGGAAATTCAGGCCTATTCGAGGAGAAAGTCTGTGAGGAAAGTAAACAGGGTGTTTAGATCCATTCTTTTAGCTCTAGGCGTGGCAATCCTACTGTTACCCGCCGTTTCAATGGCTCAGGACTCGACGGCCAAACGCAAGGTTAGCCATCACGTGGTACCCGATTATCCCTTGATCGCCCGGCAGATGAACATAACCGGTAAGGTGAAGATTGAGGCCATCGTCGAGCCGGATGGTCACGTTAAATCCACGCGCGCCGTCGGTGGCAGTCCTCTGCTGGTGGAATCAGCTGAGAAAGCTCTGAAGAACTGGAAATTTGAGCCGGGCCCGAAAGAAACCACTGAAATTATTGAATTTGACTTCGATGGCCAGCAGTAGTCGGCACTTATTCCGCTGAGCATGAGCGGTTTCTCTGGCGCGGGGGAGGCAGCACGCAATGACCATTGGAAAAAAGCTCTATTGGGGATTCGGATCTATTCTCCTGATTCTGTCCATTGTCTTCGCGGTGAATTTCACTGCGCTGCTGCGCGAGCATTCCGTCCGCAAGCAGGCCGCCGCGACCCTCGCAAGTGTTCAGGTCATTGAGTCCGTTCGCTACGACATGATGGAGGCCCGGCTGGATCTTCGCAATTTTCTGCTGAGCGGTGATCCTCGCATCGAAGCCGCAACAAACAAACAAGAAAATGACCTGATGGACTACATTGCGAAGGCCAAGGCCACCACTGACAATGACGTTCTGCGAAGCGCTCTCGCTCAGGTCGAAACCGGCGAACAGGAGTGGAACCAGAACTTCGCGCAGCCGCTGATCGCAAAGCGCCATCAAGTCGACTCTGGTGATGCTACCGTTTCGGATTTACAGGTTTTCTATCTTGAGAAAAATCCCGGCGCATGGATCGACAAATCGATTGAAGTGCTAGACGACGCCGGAACGCAAATCCGCCACTCCCTTGACGCTGCAAATGAATCTGCCGCACGCGACAGCACCATCAGCAGTGTCGGAAGCTCATTCGGAATGATTCTGGCCATTCTGCTTGGCCTTGCGATTGCCTACTACACAGCCAAATCGATCACGGATCCACTGGATCATCTGATCGAAGTCGCTCATGAAATTGGCAGCGCTGGCGACTTGGACCATAATATCGATATCCGTCGCGAAGACGAGGTCGGCAGACTTGCCGACAATTTCCGCTCCATGGTCAGTCATCTCAAGCGAATGGCTGGCGTTTCTGCTGCCGTTGCCGAAGGCGAACTCACCTTGGAAATCGAGCCGCTCTCGAAGCGCGACACCATGGCTACAGCGTTTTCGCGTATGGCGCGTGGCCTGCGCGAAATGGTGCGCCGCGTCCGAGACACCGCGTCCCAGGTGGCCGCCGGCGCAAGCCAGATGGCTGCCGCGTCGGAAGAATCCGCAAAGATCAGTGTCCAAGCAGCGTCCGCCATCGACGAAGTCACCAGCACGATGCACGAGATGAGCATAAATGTTCAAAACGTCGTCAGAAACACTCAGGTCCAGGCCTCCAGCGTCGCGGAAACATCCGCCTCCATCGAACAAATGGTTGCATCGATTCAGCGCGTCGCGGATACGGCAAAAATCCTGCTCGACATCTGCCATCGTTCGCGCGTCGAAGTAGAAACCGGCATCACGACCATGGAGAAAGCTACCGAGGGACTGAATCGCACGAGCACTGCGATTCAGTCCTCCTCCGAAATCATTGGCCTGCTCGGTAAGCGCGCGGACAACATTGGCAAGATCATCGAAGTCATCGACGATCTGGCGGAACAAACCAACCTTCTCGCATTGAATGCGGCCATCGAAGCCGCTCGCGCCGGAGAGCACGGGCTCGGTTTCGCCGTAGTCGCTGACGAAGTGCGAAAGCTCGCCGAAAAATCCACCCAATCCACCAAGGAAATTGCTGAGCTTATCCAGGGCATTCAGGAAGAGGCGCGCCAAGCCGTCAATAATATGGCCACCAGCACGCAAATGGTGCAGGACGGTCTCTTGCTCGGCCTCGACCTCAACAAAGCCTTCGGCAAGATCTCCAACGTGGTCAGCGAAGTCTACAAATTCGCGCAGGAGATCGGCGCCGCGACAAATGAACAATCCGGTGGCTCTTCGCAAATTGCCAAGGCCACCTCACGCCTTACTGAAATCACGCAGGAGATCAACTCGTCGGTCGAAGAGCAAGCCTCCGGCGCGCAGGGTGTCGTCCGTGCAATGGAGAAAATGCGCGAGATTGTTCAGCAGTCGACGTCGAGCTCGACTGAGCTCGCCGCAGCCGCCGAGCAAATGTCCAAGCTTTCACGCGCGCTGCTGGAGAGCATGGGCCGCTTCCGGATTGACGAGGATCCGCGCGAATCGAAGCGAAGCTCTTCCTGGCGCTCCAACACCGTGCGTGAGGGAGCTTCTGAAGACTCATATCGTGATGTCCTTGTCAAGGCATAAGACAAATAGTATTGGCCGATATCTGATGACACCCAAACTGAACACCGCGAAGCAAAGATGACGCGAGACCTCCAGATCGTCGGCTTACGCGTTGGTCGCGAGACATATGGTGTCCCCATCTCCGTCGTTCGCGAGATCGTTCGCGTGCCTGACATTACTGCGGTCCCTAATTCCCAGAAACATGTCGAGGGAGTCATCAACCTTCGCGGCAAAATCATTTCTGTGATTGATCTGCGTAAGCGCTTTGGGGAAACTGAGATTGAAGCCAGCAAGAAAAACCGCATCGTTGTCGTCGAGCTCGAAAATCGCACTGTTGGGCTCATCGTGAACGCCGCATCAGAGGTCCTCAAGATCCCCCCTTCTGATATCGAGCCACCCAACTCCGTCTTCCTGAATGGCGAAGTGGATTATGTGACCGGCGTCGGAAAACTAAAGGATCGGTTGGTTATTCTTATCGATTTGAACAAGCTGCTCAGTAGCAACGAATCGCAGCGCCTCGATGACGTCACATCGCCCGTCGAGCATTTGGTTCAGCAGTGACCGGGCTGCGGATAGCGAGAAAGCAATCAAAATGGCGACCCTAACACTTCCAGTCCCGCTCACAGAACCTGAGCTTAAGCTCCTCCAGACTCTTGTCTACCAAGAATGCGGAATGTGCTTCGATGAACATCGCATCCATTTCCTTTGTGACCGCCTGCAGCGCCGGCTCAAGGCCTGCAATATGGATTCTTTTTATAACTACTACCGCTTGCTCACCAGTCACAACGGGAAAAAAGAACTGGCGGCCTTGCTTGAGAACCTTACCGTGAATGAAACGAGTTTCTTCCGCAACTTGCCGCAGCTCGAACTATTCTCCAAAGTCATCCTGGAAAATCTGCTTCACCGCAAACAAGAGCGTCGTGATTTTTCGCTCCGTCTCTGGAGTGCTGGTTGCTCCACGGGTCAAGAACCCTACACAATGGCCATCGAAGTATGCAATGCACTCGCTTACTACTACTTGCGCAATCCGCTGCCCCTCGATATGCCCTCACCCAAGCCGCTGGTCCCGCCGCCATGGAAAGTCGAAGTCGTTGCTTCGGATATCAGTTATTCCGCATTGCTGCAAGGCGAGCAAGCGCTCTATTCGGAACCACAGATGGAAACTGTCGACTACACTTGCCGTTTGCGATACTTCGATAAGCAAGGCGACAAATATGCCGTCAAACCTGCGCTAAAGAGCCTCGTACAGTTTGACTTCCACAATCTCAAAACAGAATTCCTGCCGCAGCATAACGACATTATTTTCTGCCGCAACGTCATGATCTATTTCGATGAAGCCGAACAGAAGCGCCTTATCGAAAAATTCTATCGCTGCTTGAATCCCGAGGGTTTTTTGTTCGTCGGCCACGCGGAGAGCCTTTTTGGACTCACCACCAAATTCAAAATGGTTCATCAGAATAACGGTACCGCCTATCAGCGCGTCGAGGTCCCCGCATGAACTTCTTCGACGAGGATCGAGCCGCCGAGTTGCGCGACCTGTTCTTCGAAAGTGCGGAGGAATTGCTTCAGCAGCTAAATGAGGCCGGTCTAGCGCTCGAATCCCGTCCTGATGACGCCGAAATCATTCGCCGCATACGGCGGACTGTCCACACGCTCAAGGGCGATTCAGCCGCATGCGGCTTCCGCGAACTAAGCACTCTGGCGCATGAAATGGAAGATGCGCTCCACCCCGATGCCTTGCATAGCATACAGGGCTCGATTGTCGAGATTGTGTTCAGCGCAGCCGATACATTTCAAGCAATGCTCGCTGCATACCGCCTGAATGTACCCCCTCCCCTTGGTGAAGAGCTTCGCGATCACATCCGTCAAATCGCTAAAGGTCCCAGAGAAGCGCCGGCCAGAGCTGCCGCGCTTCCGGAATCTGACCGGAAATTTGACTGGAGTGAAGTTCAGCGCCAACGCATTGCCGAATCCCTCGGTCGCGATCTTCCTGTCTACAATATCGGACTGGAAATTGACCCGGCGATCGGCATGCACGCCGCTGGTTTTCAGCTCGTGCGCAATGTTCTTCAAAACGTCGGCGCGATACTCGCAATCTATCCCGTTGATGCTGCCGCTGCGGAATACGCCTCCCACATTGAGGCCGCTCTCGCTACCGACGTTCCTGAGCAGGTACTCGCCACAAAATGCAAGATCCCTTCGGTTGTCTCTCGTGTAACCTTGGAACGCATTTCCGAGGCGCAACAGCCCTCGCAGGATGTCTTGGATGTGCTCCTTCAGGCCGAAGCGAGAGCTTCTGGATCGGCAATCCCTGCGCGGACGAATGTCTCGGTGGAGAAACCGGAAGAACATGAGGGGCACGAACGGCCTGCCACAACGGTATCTCGATTGGCTTCGGACCAGACTCTACGTGTAGACGCCGACCGCATCGATACCGTTCTCAATCTCATCGGCGAATTGATCATTGGGAAGTCAATGCTTCATCGCACGATCATCGAGTTCGACAAGAGTCATGCCAAAGATCCGCTGCGCAGTCGTTTTGCGGATGCACTTGCACTCCAATCCCGCGTTCTCGAAGAGCTTCAGCGCTCCGTAATGAAAATTCGCATGGTCCCCGTAGAACATCTCTTTCGTCGTTTTCCAAGGTTAGTTCGAGATGTTGCAAAAGCCCTCGATCGAGAGGTTGTGTTGACTTTTTCGGGTGAAGACACTGATCTGGATAAGGGCATTCTCGACGCGCTTGCTGAACCACTCGCCCACCTGGTTCGTAACGCTGTCAGCCACGGCATCGAGACTCCAAGTGAGCGCCAAGCGGCCGGCAAAAAACCGTGTGGGACCGTGCACCTCAGTGCCTACCATCAAGGAAATCAGATGGTCATAGAAGTTTCCGATGATGGCCGAGGCATCCGGCGCGAGAAACTTGTTCAACGAGCGATTGAGCGTGGCACGATTTCGGCAGCCGATGCTGCCAAGCTCAGTGAGGCTGAGGCGGCACGATTAATTTTCGAGCCCGGCCTCAGCACCGCCGATCAAGTCAGTGAGGTCAGCGGCCGTGGTGTCGGCATGGACATTGTCGCAACGGCAATCGAGCGTCTGAAGGGCACAATAGAGCTGGAAAGTACACCCGGCTCCGGTACGAAATTCCGGATACTCGTACCCCTGACCCTCGCCAGCATTCAGGCCCTCCTTTTCCGCGTTAGCGGACGCCTCTACGCCGCGCCCATCGCCAACGTGGTCGAGATCACCCGCATTACGCGTGCTGAAATCCATCACGTGGACAACAAGAGTGTAATTCGTCTTCGAGACCAGTTGCTTACATTGATCTATCTTGACGATGCTCATCCTGCTCTGGCAGCTAACAAGCTTTTTGTCGTTGTGATTGGGGCTGGTGAACGGAAATTCGGCCTCGTTGTGGATGCCCTCATGGGTGAGGAGGAGTTGGTCATTAAAGCTCTCGATGACAGGCTTGCTTCATCTGATGTAATTACCGGGGCTTCGATTCTCGGCGATGGCACCGTTGTCCTGATTCTCAATATTTCCGCCCTCGCCGGCCGTCTCGGTCGTCAGCCTGCCCTGGGAGCCATCGCATGAGCCAACCCGTTCGCGTACTTGTTGTGGATGATTCCGCATTGATGCGGAAACTCATTCCGCAAGTCCTGGAAAAGGATGGCTCCATAAAGGTTATCGGCACAGCCATGGATGGTTCCTTTGGACTGAAGAAAATCGAGGAGCTGAAACCGAATGTCGTCACGCTCGATCTTGAGATGCCGCGAATGAATGGCATCGAAATGATGCGCGAAATTACCCGCCGCTATCGTGTGCCCGTAATTCTCTTCAGCGCCCACTCCCGCGATGGTGCGCAAGAGACACTGAAGGCGCTGGCGCTCGGCGCATTTGACTTCGTCACCAAACCCGCCAATGCCGCTGCGGGGAATTTGCAAGCCATTGCTCAGGAGCTCGCCCTCAAAATCAAGGCCGCTGCAATTTCTGGTATTCCGAAGATGATTGCAGAGATTCCGCCCGCTCGCTTGAAAGCGCGCCTGCCGAAAGGCCAGCAGTTTCGGCCACCCTCGCGTGTCGTTGCCATTGGAGTTTCCACGGGCGGGCCTAATGCGCTCGAATATTTGCTTTCGCAACTACCGGCGGATTTTGCGGGTTGTTTGCTGATCGCTCAGCACATGCCCGCAGGTTTCACCGAAATGCTTGCCAAGCGCCTCGACGAATGTTCCCCCCTTCAAGTGCGTGAAGCTTGTTCTGGAGATCAACTCTTTGCCGGACAGGTGCTCGTCTGCCCTGGCAATCGCCACCTGCTCGTTCGCAATACTCCTCATGGGTACATCGCCGTAGTTTCCGATTCTCCCCGCATCAACGGACATCGCCCATCCGCCGATATTCTCTTCCGCTCGATTGCCAAGGAATTCAGCTCCCGAGCTATTGCTTTGTTGATGACCGGCATGGGCGACGACGGCGCCGAAGCAATCGGCATGGTCAAAGACGCTGGAGGATTGGCGCTCGTGCAGGATTTCACCTCGTGTGTCGTCGACAGCATGCCGCGCAGCGCCGTTGCGCGGGGGCACATCAATCGCGTCGTCGATCTTGAGGCGCTGCCCAATTTTCTTTATGCCCAGTGCGCGGAAGACTTTTCCGGTACTGCGCAACATCGAGGGACGGTCGCTCAGACCCATTAGCAATGCCAAGCGAAATTAGTTGGAAGGAGATGGCCATGAAATCATTTGCTCCATTGACGCGAAGAGAGGATAGCCAGCCGGTCCGCTATCTCGTTGTGGACGATTCCGTCTTCGCCAGAAAAAACCTCGGGAAGATGATCAACACTTTTGGCGGTGAAGTTGCCGGCGAGGCTGGCGACGGCTGCACCGCCATCACCGAATTCGAACGCACGAGGCCCGACATCGTCCTGATGGATATCACTATGCCGCAGATGGAGGGCATCGAGGCCGTCGAGCGCATCGTGCGCCAGCATCCTGAGGCGCGCATCGTGATGGTCTCGTCGGTCGGCTATCAGGATAACATTCTAGCCGCACTCCAAAAAGGCGCCCGCCACTTTGTACAGAAGCCCGTAAAGCCTGATGTCCTGTATGAAATCATTCGCTATGTACTCACGGACGAAGACGCGCACAAACAACCCGCGCCTGCAGGAGAAGCACGCTCATGAAGATGCAGCTCATTCAACCTTTCATCAGCGCCGCAGACTGCGTCTTGGCATCCGCGCTTCAGGGTCCGGCAAAGATCGGCGACTTGAGCATGGACGAAGGCGGCTCCCTTCTGCATGGACCTGCAGTTCGCATCGTCATTCACGGCGAAATCGAAGGCTGCATTATTGTCGATATGGCACCGGAGACCGCCGCCCGCGTTGCGACTACGCTCGCTGGCGAAGACATTGAACCTTCCGATCAACTCATCAGCGAAACTGTCTTCGAGTTGGCGAACATGATGATCGGAAATGCCGTTACCCTCCTGAATGACCACGGCTATCAATTCAAGGTTCTGCCGCCTGAAAAGCACACCGAAAACAAGAATGTGCAAAACCGGACCGACATGGAGGAGACCGCCATTTATTTCGAGACTTCCTGTGGCCGCATTTTCCTGAATATCTGCATGCGCTACAACCCTCGCCCACGGAGCGAACGCATGCCCATGTTGACTCACTAAAGACTCTAAGCCGGCGCATCTTTCCGCAAGTATTTCGCCCCGTGCCGGTAAAGTCCCGCCGTCGGCAGCGCCCGAACGTGCACCACAATTGCCGGCACGAACACGTTCGCCATTCCCGGTGTGTACGGCACGGCAACTTCCACCTGTGCCCCCTCCTGATAGCGATTCTTCGTGCGAAACGCAATCCCCTGCCGCGAAACGTTCTCGCACACGGCCATCTCCTCCGTGCCCGGCTTTTCCCGCACGCAGGCTGTCAGCCGCGTATCGTACCGCGTCGTCTCCCGCTCTGGCGTGGCGAGTGCTGATCCTCCGGCTTCACGCTGTTTCTCTGAACCGTTGCCGCGCACCATCGATTCCAGTGGCTGCTTCCATATCGTTGGAGCTTCGCAGATCCGGCACTGCCGCGCGAATAAGTGATTCGCTTCAAATTCCTTCAGCTCCCGCGAATCCAAATATGCCAGCTCCTGACTCCTGCAGTGCGAGCATTCCACCAAAAGCCTCACTACCGCATCAATCGATCGTTCCGGCGCCGGAAATTCGATCCCCCAAAAATCCAGATCGGGATCCACAAACGAAACTCCATATTCACCGCCGCTCGATGTTTCTTTCTCGCATGCCACCACTCTCACGTCCGCCTGCCGGATTGAGCCGTCAGTCGCTCGCCGCCGCACGGTCACGGTCTGTCCAGCGCGCAGTTTATGGTTAAGTGCAACCAGCGCCCCATGACGGTTCACCACCACAGTTCTGGCGGTTTCGAGAAATGGCCGTCCTTGTGCGTCGGTACCCATCGTTTCGAGTGTAAACGAGATAGAAATCCGGTCACTACGGCGGTTGCTGCGCGAATCCATGCAGTCCTCGGTTGAGTTCAACTCTCTCACGGTAAGCTAGCACAGCGAATCGTTTCTGCTGCAGCGTGCAGCTATGCTGTTTCCCAAAGCGCACTATATTGATTTTCATGCTCCCACCGCATCACTTGCGAGCAGGCACACGAGCGTGCGAAAATCAGCATGAACATCTGCGACTTAGAACGATTTGTATCCATTCCTTGGCGATATCGTCTAAAGGTTAGGACGGAGCCCTCTCAAGGCTCAAATCCGGGTTCGAGTCCCGGTATCGCTAATCCCCTCAAAAAAGCCCCGTAAAACCGCAAGTGGCACAAGAATAGGGCAAATTGGCACTGCTCTCCTGCCGGAATCCAGAGAAACCCGGTATTAGACCGGGAGGAGGACGACATGGGAAGCCGTCGATCTGGCAGAGGACGAAGGAAGGAAACAAGTACCCGTGGAGAAAAGTGGCCGAGTTCCACGGGAACGGGCAGCCGAAGGTTGACCCGTCCGCCACGCAGCTCGCCGTGCGCTATCATCTGCGGGGCGAGGCGAGGTGGGAGACCTGCCGGAGCGCGGAGGACGCCGTTCTCGCCGTCCGCAAGGCGGAGGCACAGATAATGGCGGCGAAGAACGGGCTGAAACTCGCCGACGAATCGGCCCCAGCGCCAGTCGTGCGGAGGGCGGAAAACGGCACGCTGCGGGCCGCCGCGGACGAGTAGCTCGACGAGATCAGGCGGCACAGGCGACCGAGGACTTACGCCGCGTATGCGTGCGCTCTCAACACGTTCGTGACGGGTTGCGGCTTGCGAGGGGGCCTCAACCAGACCACGGTCTACCACCGATTCAGCATGCTGCTCACGTTCCTAATGAAAAATGGCATCGATGTCACGCTGCCGAAAGGCGAGCGACCGAAGCCTCGCGTCTTGAGCAAGGATGGCACCGACATCGAAACGTATAGCGACATCGATATCAGGAAGTTGCTCGCGATGTGCAGGGATGAGCTGGACCGCCTGATCGTGCTGGTCGCCAGCGAGAGCGGCATGCGCCGCGCCGAGGTGGCGCACTTGGAGCGAGAACATATACGACGGCACGATCGTCGTGCGGGCGGAGAAAACGAAATACGATTTCACTACGAAGAAATGGAAGGGTCGCACGGTCGGCGTGCCAAGCTGGCTCACCGACAAGCTCCACGCCTACGCGGCCACACTTCCAGCCAAGCAGACGCTCTTGTTCCCGAGCAGGAACGGGCGACCGTCCGGCAAGGCGCTGAACGGCTTGGCGAATCACCTCTGCCGCAACGCCAGGGTCAAGGTGCCACGGACGATGAGCGGCGAGCGTCAGCCGTTCCACGGCTTCCGCAGCTACGCAGCCATCAAACGCTTGCGCGAGGGCCGCACGATTTACGAGGTGATGGAATGGCAAGGTGGGCAGCGTCGTCCCGATGCGGCGCTAAACCTTGACATTTCATGCGAAGTTCTTTAGCTCGTGTCGGCCCGGCGATTCCTCATCGCGGATTCTGGAGAATGGTTAAGCTCACGCACAGATTTGATTGTGCTGGGAGTTCAAATCCTCGACGAACCCTTGGGTGCAGCTACTATCTGCGAAAGGCAATGGCACATAACGTTGTTGTGCATGCTCGGTGCCTTGTATTGACCGCGCGGGCAGGAAGATAATCCCGGCCCACAAAAACTGCATCACCAGCTAACCAATCCGGCCATCGGTTTCTTAGCTCTCCTGTGAGAACACGTCAAGATTGACACAAAGTCTGTAGAGCCTCAGAATATCGCTTGAGATTGGGTGTTGGAGTTCGCCTTAAACCGCCCTATCGGGCAAATAACTCCTACAAGGGGATTTTCCTGGTAGGGGTTGCTGCTTACAACGATTTCTCCCGCTAGGTTTCAAATCCCCTTTGAATGGCCAAGTCGAGGCTTGCCAATGCACTTTGAAAGCATCTTATTTCCCCATTCAGGCGAGGACATCCTAAAAACTCAAACTCACGAACTGCCCGACTTCTTCCATGACCTGAATCTCGATCAGATCGTCGTAGCTATCGCGGCGTTATCGAAGGATTACGACATTGCACCTTTCTACCAGGTGCCCGCCGGCGATTTCGAGACGGTTGTGTATCGGCAAGAAGTCATGCGAGACCTCGAAGACAAGCTCCTGATGCAAGCGATCAAGGGCTTTTCCGAGGCAATGCGCAAGGTGCGCGAGCGGCTCGCACAGGCAAAGCAAGTCGAATATTACAAATACAGCAAAGAGCGCCGTTTCCTCTCCGCAGTCCAGATCTACTGCGAGGCCGTCGAGCAACTGTCCGGCCAATTATGCGCGCTCGAAGTCAAATCGGAAGGCATGCGACTGTTTTTTGAGTATTTGAAGGACTATACGGCAGCCTCTCCATTTCGCACGCTCCTTACTGACACGACAGAACTGAATTCCCGCCTTTCGGCCATTCGTTACAGCGTGCTGATTCGGAATCGCGGTGTCACGGTATGCGACGACGATATCGAGAGCGATTACAGCGATGCGGTGGAAATGGCATTTGAAAAATTCAGGCATGAAGCGGCCCGCCACTATCGGCTCGAAGACCTGATGTGGGAAGGCATGAACCACATCGAAGCACAAGTTCTGGATCGCGTGGCGCTCCTACATCCAGACGTTTTCCAGTCGCTTGATGAATTCTGTGAAGCACATGCCGATTATCTGGATGCGACCATCTCGCGTTTCGACAAGGAAGTGCAGTTCTACGTTTCGTATCTCACGTTTATCGAACAGTTTCGGCGAATCGGATTGAGCTTCTGTTTTCCGGAAATCTTGGAAACATCAAAAGAGATCGCCGGCAGCAATGCCTTCGATCTTGCATTAGCCAATAAGTTGATTAAAGAAAAGGGGGTCGTCGTCCCAAACGACTTCTTTCTTAGTGGGCCGGAACGCATTTTCGTCGTTTCTGGGCCAAACCAGGGCGGTAAGACGACGTTCGCACGGATGATCGGCCAGTTGCATTATCTCGCGTGCCTCGGCTGCCCCGTTCCGGGTACTGAGGCGCGACTTTTCCTTTTTGACCAGCTTTTCACGCATTTCGAACGGCAAGAGAAGATTGCCAGCTTGCGCGGCAAACTACAGGACGACCTGTTTCGTATCCACCGAATTCTCGATGACGCAACCACCAACAGCCTGATTATCATGAACGAGATGTTCTCCTCGACCGCCGTTAAGGATGCCCTTTATTTGAGCAAAGAGGTGATGACAAGAATTTCTGACCTCGATCCGCTCTGCGTGTGGGTTACGTTTCTCGATGAGCTGGCCTCATTCAATCAGAAAACAGTGAGCATGGTCAGCACAGTGAATCCAGAAAATCCCACCAGTCGCACGTTCCGCCTGGAGCGGCGGTCCGCCGACGGACTTGCCTATGCGATGGCAGTCGCTCAGAAACATCGCATCACTTATGAGTCCTTGATGGAGCGAATCAAAGCGTGAGACCGCATTTGATGTTTCGCAGCCGCGATTTTGATATCGGTGAATTCCCACGATTCGTGCCGCATCGGGACCGAAATGTCCCATGGCAGCGATTTTTGACCTCCCATGAGCGCGAACTTGTAGAGGATTTGGAATTACCGACTATGCTGCACGCCATGGCCGGTGGCGATGAGTTCCTTTTTGAAGTAGCACGAACGGCAGTCCTGAGTGGTCTGTCGAACGATGCGGAAACGATCCTTTATCGACACGAGGCTTTGCGAGATTGTCTCAACAATTCTGGCGGAGTTAGGCAACTTTACGACATCGCTGTCTTAGCCCTCGAACGCGCGAGAGACCGGTCTTGGGGCATGTCCAGCCACTACTCCTCTTCACTTCTATACGGCGCGGTTGGATTACTTGAGGGGTTATCCCACATCCTTAGGCAACTGCGAATATTCTCCGAATCACTGGCTGATCGATTCGACTCAGAAGCATTCAGGAACCTCTTTGCAATACTGCGTACCGAACTGAGCGACGACTATTTGAAGCTCATTCAGACCCACCTGACAGAATTGAAATTCCGTAAGGGAACCCTGCTCGGAGCACAGCTTGGTGAATGGAACGAAAGTGCCAACTTAATCCTTCACAGCATGCCTGCTAAGAAACGGAACATCCTGGAGAGGCTTGTCACGAGGACGCCCCGGACTTACAGCTTCCGAATAGCTCAGGAGGACGCAACTGGAGCGCGGATTATATCCGATATGACACATCGCGGGATAAGTCGCGTGGCAATTGCTCTCGCGCAATCCGCTGACCACGTCCTGAGCTTTTTCAAGGTGCTTCGCGCGGAATTGGGTTTTTACGTTTGCTGCTTGAACCTACATGATCGCCTTGCGGCGCTCCAAGAGCCGGTGTGTTTCCCGAAGCCTGTTTCCGCAGGCTCAAGACAGGCTAGCTTCAGCGCTTTGTACGACGTATGCCTCTCGCTTCAAATGAAGCGCACAGTTGTGGGCAACACCTGCAATCTGGATGGTAAAAATCTCGTAGTCATAACCGGCCCCAATCAAGGTGGGAAATCGAGCTTCTTGCGAAGCATTGGCCTGGCGCAGTTAATGATGCAATCTGGAATGTTCGTCGGCGCAGAAGATTTTCGTGCGGAGATATGCCCGGCGTTGTTCACGCATTATAAACGGGAAGAAGATGCTTCGATGGAGAGCGGTAAGTTCGATGAAGAACTGGCCAGAATGAGCGAAATCGCCGACCACATCATTCCAGACTCCATGCTGCTCCTCAACGAGTCGTTCACCGCCACCAACGAGCGCGAAGGATCGGAAATCGCACGGCAGATTGTCTCCGCCCTCTTGGAAAAACGAATCAAGATATTCTTCGTGACGCACCTCTACGGATTTGCGCGACAGGCGTTCGAGCGAAATTCAGGCCACGCCATTTTCTTGCGCGCCGAGCGTCAGCCGGACGGCGTCAGAACATTCAAAATGCTCGAAGGCGAGCCTCTCGAAACCAGCTATGGGGCTGACCTTTATCGCGAGATTTTTACTCCCAGTGCAGAACGTCAAGAAGCGTAGTAGGGTCGTCATTTGGGACCTCAGGTTCGAAACATCACTTTTGCCCGGTAGCGGCGCGATAACATTTTTCTGTCCGGGTTTAGACCGCGCGGGCGCTGCTGTATTTAGCGGCATAGCGCTTCAGCGCAGAGTCAATAATCGGGTACGCATCCTTCGCTGGGCAAATATCCTCGACATCGACTATCTTCTTTTCCAGTTGTTTGTAATCCTGAAAAAAACGCCTCAGCATCAAGAGGTAATGTGCGGGAATCTCGGAAGCTTCGTGATACCCGTTGAATTCCGGGTCGCCCGTCGCGACGGCAATGATTTTGTGATCGAGAACTCCGGCATCCGTCATAATCATCATCCCAATCGCACGCGCATTTATCACCACCAGAGGAAGAACTGACTCTTGGCAGAGCACAAGCACGTCCAGGGGATCACCATCTTCCGCAAGCGTGCGGGGTATGAAACCGTAGTTCGCCGGGTAGTACACAGCGGAATACAGAACACGGTCCAGCTTGATTAAGCCGGTTTCCTTTTCGAGTTCGTATTTCACGTTTGAACCGAGCGGAATTTCAACCACCGCATCAAATTGCTGCGGCACTTTTTTGCCCGGACTAATGTCGTGCCACGGATGAACCATCTCAATCCCTACAGATAGATGCCGGCACTAGCTTTTACGCGGCATTTTCAATCGCGCAGCTTGAGGACTTCATTCTCCACAATTCCGAGGCGTCCAAGGGCAGCCTGCACAGCGGCGGCGCCCGAAGCTTGCGCAGCTTTGGCTCTTGCCAGTGCGCGCTC
This sequence comes from Candidatus Acidiferrales bacterium, assembly GCA_030043155.1. The sequence continues at coordinate 23,681 of JASHYE010000326.1, forward strand.
CGCGACCGCAATCGTTTCACGCAGAAGGGTTTTGATATTCGATTCCAGTTTCCTCCGGCTCTCGCGAATGCGCTCGTCCACATCGCTTTGCACCCGAGCGCTGTTGATCTCGAGAAGATTATCCAAGAACTCTCGCGCATCGTTCACGATAGCACGCCTCAGGTGCAGGAGACCGCGCACATAGTCAGCAACCAGCAACAAGGGTGATGCGGGTGCAGCCACATGTTCCATCACGTGAAAATAAAAGTGAGACTCTGACTGAAATCCCTGTTCCGAGCCGATCTCTTCCGGCAGACCGCCGAAATCAGGTGTGCCTGTATTAGCCAGGCGTCGTATAAAATCGTTTCCCATCTCGACAAAACGGCGAACCGTTCGTGTGAACGCATCTTCAGCATGTTTTGCCTCACTATCCAGCCATGGAACGAGTTCCGCACGAGCTACGTCCTGTGCCAAATGATTCAGCGCGCGGCGATAGCGCGGGCCATTGGACGTAGGAGCTACATGAGCGAGACGTTCTCCAAAGGCGTGCTGCGCATTCTTTGCCGATGTCTTGAGAAAGACTCTTCGATGTTCCGCGAACATCTCCGATAAGCGCTGTTGCTCGGCGGTTAAAAGCGCACCGAGGTCGCGCATCGCCCGCTCCCCATCCGCGACCGCAGTTCGCAAATCAGCCATGCGACGCTCGGATTCCTCTACCGGCCGCAGCAATGCGTTACGCTCTTCGGCGACAATTGCGAGTAGCTGCTCAGCAGTGCGCCGCAGTCCCCGTTTTGCGGCTGCACGGACCAGGGTGCGCCCGGAGCGCTCAACGAGGCAGGTGAGCGACTCGATCAGTTCAGGCCAATCTCTCGCTGGGCCGCGATTCTCCAAACGCTCCAATGCGCTAACTTGAAAGATTACGGGCAGGGGTCGTCCCAATCGCTGCTCCAAGACTTTCCGTGCAAAGGCGACCGCTTCCACGCGCTCGGACTCACTTGTTCGATCTGCCTTGTTCAAAACGAAGATCAGCTCATGCACTTCCTGGCTCACGGATTGAACCAGTTGAAGTTCGTCGCCCGAAAGCGGCGGGTCCGCTCCGACCAGCACGATTGCGGCGTCAATGTGAGGGATGAACGCACGAGTCGCCTCGGTATTTCCAGCGTGAACAGAGCCGAGTCCTGGCGTATCCACCAAACACATTCCCGTTTTCAGCAGCGCGTTTGGTGCAAATATTTCCAGCCCCGAAACTCGTTTTTCATTTCCGGGATTCTTCTCCTCAGAAACATACTCTGCAGTTGCACTGACCGGAATATCTGTCCAATCCGCGCTTTCAAAGCGAACCCGCGCGGCAACGGATTCACCGTAGCGGATAATAGTGGGTACCGCGGTGACTGGAACAACACCCATTGGAAGCACTGGCGAGCCGACCAGTGCGTTCAGCAGAGTTGATTTGCCGCGCTTGAACTGCCCAACGCAGGCAAGATAGAACCTTCCTTCGTATACTCGCTCCGCTATGGATCGCGCGGTCGCGGCGAGTTGGTCCGCGCCAAAGTCACTCGCGATTTCCGCAACTCTGAGAAGGCCGTCCTCACCGATCACGGCTTGCGGTGTGCTTTGATGAGAATCGGGCAGGTTCATTGCTAAAAATTCATCGGGTGGGCGAAACGATTCGCGCCCAATTTCATGACGTAGTCCACATGCACGAGTTTCGTTTTAATCTGCTCGCCGTAGTGGTACCGCCGATCGGCGGCCAATTCACACATCCCCACTATGGCTCCAGGCAGTCGTTCGCTCATTTGCAGAATCTCTTCGCGAAAACCATCCAAGTCCATAGTGTCGAGACCAAATCTGCGGATGCAGGTTTCAAGCAACTCCCGCGCGGCTGATTCCGTCACCGGCCCTAAATGGATTCGATATTCATCCGTCCAGTAGAGGCTCCAGGCATAACCGATTTCGCGCTGAGTAAATCCTTCTCCGGTGAGATACACCGGTGTTTTGCAGCGGTACATGAACTCCTTCATCGTCCGCACCAACTTCGGTCCCGACGGTGGAAGATGGTCCAGAAAGAAACGGTATTGACCCTGTTCGGCCGCCGTGAATAGTATCCCGCGTAGTCGCATTGTGGACTGCCTGTTGAGCCAAGACCGGACAGAACTTGCACGTACTCCGTCTGCATGCACTTTCGTTTGAACAAAAACATCGCCTGCCTCATACAGCTTGCCAACGATATGCTGAACCAGTTCCCGTCCGGTTCCCACTCCACTCCAGCAGATGCATGACTGATTTTCTTGTCTCGGAAGCTCTTCCACCGCTGTTTTGACCAGGAATGTTTTCCCGGCGCCTATCGGCCCCCAGATCAGCCGACTCTCGCGCCGATGAATGGCATTCTTCAGTCGGCTGAGTTCGGAATCCCGGCCAATCAGCGAACTGACTGAAATAGCCACTGGCATCGCTGCCTCCTGCCGAACGAGATCGGCACCGTCCCCCTAAACCTTTCACATTAAACCGAGCGGACGCCCTGCTGATGTACATACTTGATAACTTCGACTTCCGACATGGCGATCAATCCTTCGTCAACCATTCGATCCAAGATCGGAAGCAGCTTTTCAATCTTTTCTTCGGAATCGATTACGCTGACCATCACGGGCGCGTCATGCGAGAACGACAGATGATGCGAGCGCCGAATCAGCGTACTGGCGCCGTATCCCTCGATGCCTCGCAGGACAGTCGCACCCGCAATATCTAGTTCCTTGCACTTTTCGATGATCGCGCGATACAGGGGTCGGTTCTCGAATTTGTCATTTTCTCCAAAATGGATTCGCAGCATTCGTGCTCTTCCTTCGAGCTTCATTGCCGGGCCTCCTTGCGCCTCTCCTCGGCCTCGAAGTTATGGGTGTACTTGATTATGTCCACGTCGGAAAGCACGACCAGCCCTTGCTGCACCATGTCATCCAAGATTGGAAAGAAAGCGCGTAGTTTTTCTTCTGTCTCCACCACCGACAGCAAGACTGGGCGGTCGTGGGACACCTCCCATGCGCCACTTGCCGTGAGACGCCGATTCGCACCATAACCCAGCAGGCACTGATAAACGGTGACTCCCGCGATGTCGTTGGCTCGCATGCTTTCAACAAGGGCTTTATAGAGCGGTTTATCACGCCATTTGTCTTTTTCGCCGACATAGATGCGCATCAATTTGGCTTTTCCCTGGCGCCTTAGCGCAGGCATTGTCGGTTGGGGGCTTCCTTTTGAGGAGACTGAGGAAGGCTTTTCCACCGTGGTGTCCTGAATCTCGATCAGACCCGTTCCGACCATGTCGTGAAGCTTGGGAAGAAGCTCCTGCACCTTTTCTGGCGATTCAATGAACTCGACCTTTATGGGTAGATTCTCCGTCAGCCGAAGGATACGAGTGCTATGAAGATGGTGGTCCGCACCGAACCCTGCAATCCCGCGAACCACGTTTGCCCCGGAGACGCCACGGTAGAACAGGTAATCCAGAATGGCCGAATAGACGGAGTGGCCGTGATAGTGGTGATCCTCGCCTACGTAAATGCTTACCTTTTTTGCCGGTCCCGATTTGAGCATGGGGCCTCCTCATGAGAGATGCCGCGCTGGGAAAAGAGAAATTCTGCTGCGTGCCCGAGAACACCACCTCCGACGTGGTTGCCTGCTTCTGCGATCTTTGCGAAGGCAGCCAGATCTGCTTCCAAGTCGCGGGACCTTCTCGCAACAATGCGTGCGAGAGTGCCTTGCGACGAGGCTGGTAAACGCGTCGAAAGCTCGATTCCATGTGCAAGGCAGACAGTTCCGTGCCCCTCCATAAGCTCGGTGACTGTTGAATTGCTAAATTGCTCGGCAAAATCCGCAAGGACTGTCTTCTCCTCCTCGCAAATTTCTCGACAAAAATCGCACGGAACCGGCGCAACCGTTTTTGCGTCTTTCCAGAGCTGAAGCAAATTGCGAAAAACTCCTGCCGCGACATCGGCACGCGCTGCTCTAGCGAGAAGCCAACCGTGGTAATTACAGAAATGCGCCGCCTCACGCGCTCTCGCGCTTTCAAGCAAGGAAGACTCAAAATCCTTCAGCGCATTACAAACGGGGCACCTGTTTTTTTCGACAGCATGTGCTATTCCGGCATACGATATGGCTCTAACGGCTTTCATGGCACCACTCTCCCTGTAACAACGCCGAGCCAAACAGAGACGAAGCCAACGGCTACGCTTAAGACGACGTATAAGCCGGCAATAAGAAACTCGCTTTGCTGTAAACTGCGAAACGTCTCAAATTCGAATGTCGAAAATGTTGTGTATGCACCGATGAAGCCAATCGGAATCAAATATCTCCAGTTCGCGCTCCAGTGAGTCCGTTCCGCAAGGAGCGTAATAATGAAGCCAATAAAGAAAGAGCCTGAACAATTGATGATGAACGTCCCGTAGGGAAAGCCGGTTCCGAGCCGCTCACTGACGTATCCTCCAAGCCAAAACCTCGCGATAGCTCCTAAGAAGCCTCCGATTCCCACCATCAAATACTTGACCATAGGTTCTGTTTGGGATTCTCCTTTTGCTGAGCGCTCCTCGCTCGATTGAGTAACTCTTTTCCATCGTCTTTCTCAAGCGAAAGCAACTGCACCTTCACCAAGCAACTTCAAGTCCTCGACGATCCCCTCGGCTTCACCTGCTTCCGTGAATCCAGCCGCGAGATTTCTCTCGACGTGTGCACGATAGCTGTCTGCATAAGCATCGAAAGCGCGCTTCAGTTGATTCAAGACGGACATTACCCAGCTTCGGAGCAATCCTCCATAGGTGGCAAGGTTCTGATCGAGCGCTGGGCCGATTTTGTCAGCCAAGTGTTGCCCCATGCGTTTCGACGCGAAACGAGCGCCAAAGAGAGAGTCAATCTTTGGTCGCGGTACTTCGATCTCTTGAGCCAAGTCGAAGATCGGCTCCGCGCGAACGAGCGCTTCGAACTCGTTCTCCGCAGGCGTATTCGACTGACCTAATTCGCTCGCGACCGCTCTGAGTTCCGCCCCACAAGAGACAGCAAGCTCGTGAAGTCGCTTATGAAATGAGCTTGTGAGGTCGTGAACAGCATTCACGACCATGCTGCGAACTGCCGTATCACTGGATGCCGGTCTCTCGCCACTGCCAGAGGTCATTTGCGCGGCCACATGGTCAAGAATCTGTCGGCCCGCATACGGCAGGACATCCAGTTCGCGATCCACCGTCATCCTTAATCCTTCGATTTTCCCTGTGGCTTGCCGGAGTCTCGCCTCTACTTCTCGAAGCTGTTTCTCATCATGGCCTGATTCCCCATGCTCCCGTTGCAGAGTTACCTTTAAGGCTGCGATGACCGATTCTCGTAACGCGCCAATCTTTCGCCGTAGCGATGCAGCTTTCAATTCTTGCGCTCGCGTGTACAACGGCAGAATTTCAGCCTGAAACCACTGATCCAGCATGGCCCGATGACTTGCCAAAGCACTCACCGGATGAACGGGCAAATCCAAACCACATTCGGTGGAAATATGCTCTTTCACGTAGGCAATCATCCGTTCACGATCTGACGATGCGAGCAAGTCGGCCTTGCTCAAAAGCACATGCACCGGAATGGCAGCCTCCTGCAACATCTCAATAGTTCGCAAGTCCTCCGGCGCAAGCGTCGTACCGCCGTCAATCAACACAACGCCCAAATCGCACCGGGGCAGATAGGCCAGAGTCTCCGCCGCACCGCTCGTCGCCAGCGATCCGAGGCCAGGCGTGTCAACGAAGGTCACGCCCTCACGCAGACGCTCCGCGGGCAAGCTCAATATAATTCGCGTCACGTGTTTTGTGTTGCCAGGGTTGCGCTGCTCCGTGGCGAACTCCGCCAGTTGGCCAGCTTCGTAGGTTTGTGGTGAACGCTCCGCGAACCAGACCGCGATTGAACGAGAAAGTGCGTATCTAATCCGTGTCGGGACAGCCGTAATTGGTGTGACCCCAACCGGAAGAATATCTGAGCCGAGTATCCCGTTCAGCAGCGAGGATTTACCGGAACTAACACGGCCAAACACAGCAATCTCGAAACTCTTGTCCTCGACGCGATCCAAAATCGCCGCAATGGGAGAACGGAATTCGACCAGACCGCGCTTTGTGACGACGCTTTCAATTCGGTTCAGAAGATCGAATTCATTCGAAGTGCGCTCCAATCGTTGCAAGCGCGACCGCAAGTCCTGTCCTTGCCCTTCCAGCACGTAACGATTGAGACGCGATACGAGACCCTGTAACTCTCCGACGATTCCGTTAAGGTCCAATGCGGCCGCTTCAGGTACTTCGCCGTAGCCGCGCATGTTTTTCGGCTTCAGCTCATCCACGGCGATATCAATGGAACCTAGGGTGACAGAGATCGCACGAATATCCGGGATGTCCGCCTTCTCCCGCTGTATGTGCTGCCCATCGAGAATGCGAATCAACTGGGCGCGAATGCGCGCGATGTAATCCTCAATGGTTCGGCGATTAGCAGGAGAAATTTGGGAGATGTATCTTGGAAACGCGGACTTCGCGGTGGAACTGTTTAGGATAGATTCAATTTCGGAGAGGAGCTTATCGACGTACTGGCAGCTTACACGGAGGTGCCGCTGCTGAAATTCGTTAAGCCTATCTGCGGAGCCACCCCTCTCGGCATTCATCTGACCCTCGACGATTAAACGCCCAAACTGATTCGTGAAATCAGTTCGACCGTTCGCATACATCGTTTAACAGATCGACCCCGAAGAAACACAACTCTTCGAGACCTCTCGCAGGAGTCATCTGCCCGGAGGGGCGATTTAGGGTGAACTCCAACACCGCAGTACGATTATCAATAGATTTCCCGCGTAAGTCAACCCAAAGCAGCGTGGTTCGATGCTTCCTGGCAGCGCGCGTCATTTCGCCGCTTCAATACGACTGTTTGGGTGCCCCACGAGCAATGTCAATGCCTGCCTGGGAGCTTTGCGCTCCTCTTCTTTCGCAAGGTGCATGCTGAGACCTTCATGCTTCAGAGCAAATCGCTGCATACTTTCTGCAAGCTGCTCAAGGACTCTGGCCTCATGCAAGAACAACTCCCGAAAGGCAGCTTTGTCTTGAACCTTTGAACCTAAAATCTCCAAATGCGGTACGCACAGATTCGGCAGTGCTGAACCATGGGATTCCTCGTCTTCGATTTCGAGAAGAACGCGTTGAAGAGCTTCATTCTCCGCTTCGCTCGCTACCTTGCAAACCGGGCAATGCGGCCCTGCAAACAATCGCCAACTCGAAGATTGTCCGGTCCGGGCGTTTTCGACTCCCTTACTCGCGACCTCTCTGCACCTTTCCGCGAACCTCTGAATTGTTTTTGGATAGCCGCTACCGATCCCCTGGGGCGAAGCAATTCGCTCGTACTGCCACGTGTGCCAAGCACAAAACCCGTTGCGCTCTGCATGCGCGGTTTGTACGTCAGCCCTCGTGCACAGGTCGTATTGATATTGGCTAAGGAAATCGAACGAGGCGTTCACCACGCGCTCGCAAATAGGACAGGGCCCCAGGGCTTCCAACGGGGAGAACCGCGAGGATGCTACGCCTGAGCGCGTCTCTACATTTGCAACCTTCAGTCCCCCTTGCGATACTTGCAACCGAGCCCGGGTCAATCTCGATGCCAAGTTCGCGCGCAGGTCATCAGGCATCGCAATGAGAAATGCGCCTGCCCGGTCGCACATCAAGAGTAAAAAATCCTCGGACTTCCGTACGGTCAGAAACTCCGTCAACGCCCGTTCGATTTCCGGCAGCCCCGTGTGACATAGCCTTTGCTCATCATTCGCCAGTTTGCTTAGAAGCGCCTCTTGCGCCGATACCGGGAATATCTCAACATCTGAAGCAACTTGTGTTCTGGCAACCTGCTGATGCACGAATCTGACAACCTGATCACGTTGATCGAAGGAAACCAAATCCATCTTGTTGATAATCAGAAACACCTTTCGGACATACCGCGCCACATCTTCAAATGACGCCAGTTCTTCGGCGGTAAGCGGGGACTCGAACGTTGTAACAAAAATCACTGCATCACACTGTGGGAAGAACTCGCGTGTTGTTTCGGTATTCGCGAGGATGGCAGAGCCAAGACCGGGAGTATCGACGAAGTAAAAACCGCGCTGCAAAAGCTCGGCGGGCAATTGCACCTCCGCGACCTGGATTTTCATTTTATTGCCAGGATTGCCTTGCTCCGTGACGTAACGGGCCAATTCCTCTAATTGTACTTCGCTCGTCAGATTGCTATTAGGGAAGTGCAGGACGACACGCTCTCGCGTTCCGTAACTCACGCTGGTGATAACCGAAGTAACGGGCACGATGCCAGTTGGCAGCCGGTTCATGCCAAGCAGCGCATTCATTAGCGTGCTTTTTCCCCGGCTGAACTGGCCGATTACGGCAAGATTGAACCGATCTGCCGCGAGGCGCACCTGAAGCTCACGCGCCCGCCGCTCCAAACTCTGATCGCGCCGCTCGCGCGCGAAGGCCATAATCTCGCGAATCACTTCCGCAAGATTAAACTTCTGTTGTTCATATCCACGCAGTTCGTTGCGCGAACTGGAGGCGGAGGCAGCCGCTTGCTCGGAATCTTGGCCCTCACTTCTCATGGCTCGGCATCTTCTCGTGGCCCCGTCCTTCTATTTGCCACTCCAAATTAACCAGAAGGCGCAGGACACCGTCCATTGCTTGCTCTTTCGGGCTCGCTTTTTGTCGCCGATTAACCTCCATCTCGATGAACGACCGCGCCACAGCATAGTTTTCAGCCAAACAGGTTTTGACCTCTGCCCGAATTAAAGAATCCGTGGCGGGTAATACCTCAATCAGGCGCTTGATTGCAAATTCCCGCTCATCGTGCGGACATATTTTCAAGGCCATCCGCACCACTCTCACTACGACCTCGGCGTCCTTGTCCTCAAGCAGTGCGCGAAGCTCCTTCCACTCGCTCGATCGCGGTGGTAAGTCCGCCAGAATTTTGAGAGAGGTTCTGCGCCTTTGCAGGCTCGATGAAATTTCGTTTCCCTCCGGGGCATTGGGGGTGCTAGCCGCTTCGAGCAGATACGGCCGCGCCACGTCTCCGATATTGCGGAGCGCCTCCTCCGCGGCTTCTCGGCAAACTCCATCACCAAGCGCCCAGAGGAGATATGGCACGGCGCTTTCACGGCCAAATTTTCCTAGGCTTTCGACAATGCCCGGTAGCAACCGATCCTGAGACAGCTTTTGCAGAGCGTCGAAGACGTCTTCTGTTTTCCAGCGTGATAGTTCTCTTGCTGCTGTACTCAAAACGGCGTCCTCTCCAAACCGAATCACGGGATCGTTTGGTTTTGTGGCGCGCAGAAGATACTCGATCAAAACATCTCTTGCACCGAGTTCCGCAAGCGTCTCAACGGCCAATTGCCGAGGCTGGAAGATGCTGTTAGGCGCGCCCTCAAGCAAAAACTGCCGCAGCGGTCCAATCGCTCGCTCTCCGCAGCCAACAAGAGCGGCAGCCGCACCACTTCCCCCTCGCAGCGATTCCAAATCTCGAACGAGCGATTCGATCTCCGCAGCTGTCCAATCATGCGACATGGTTTATTTAACCGTGTTTTGCCTCGCTGGTTTCTAGCCCGCTCTCAAGTCGCCGTCTTCCAGCGAGAGTTCGCTGAGCGGCCTTCATAAGCAGTCGCTGAACCGAGTCGTGTTCGATTTCCAGCCGCACCATGACTTCAAGTGTTGGATTTCCTCAGGAATCTAGGATTTCAAGCGCGTCAATCTCCGCGATTTTCGATATGAGCTTCCCTCTGATTTTCCGCAACTGAGCCTGTTCTCAATACCGAAATCAGAGCCCCTTGAATATTCGCAGCAATCGGCATCGCCCGAATTTTTGCGACTGTTTTCTCCACCGGGTAAGACAAGGACCGAAAACTGACCTTCCAGTCTCTCAGTACAGCGTAGCAGGCGCGCGGCGCGCCCGATTTTGGCTGGCCCAAGCTCCCCGGGTTGACAAGTAAAGTTTTTCCGACATGAGAGCCGAATGGGACGTGCGTATGTCCGACGAGCAGGACATCCGCCCCGACGCGACTGCATTCCTCCGTCCAACGATCCGATTCTGGCAGACAGTAAGTAAACAGCGGATCAGAAGGCACAGCATGGCAAAGGTAGCACCGCATGTTGCCGATTCGCACGTCGGCTTGCAGAGGCAAATTCCTCAGAAATTCCTTCTCTCCATCATTCAAGATCGCATTCGTGTACTTTCGCGTAGCATCAGCCATTTCTCTGAATCGTGGTGAGCAACGCGGATCCTCATCGAAGCCAATGCAGTTGTCATGATTACCACGAACAATGTACGTCGCGTGCTTCCGCACAAACGCAATCACCTCCGAAGGTTGCGGGCCGTAGTTCACCAGGTCGCCAAGCACCCAGAGCTGATCGTAATCTTCGATCTCAGCCAGAGCGGAGAGGGCGTCAAAGTTCCCGTGGATATCAGAGATCACGACGATTTTCATTGCTTTGCCAAAGCCTCCGGGCAGGGCCCTCGTAATTTCCGCGAATCCGGTAAGCCGTGAGGTGCCCTCACGATCAAATCATTCCAAATTGTCTGGATTTTGCCGGGCCGTCAACTCCCGACAAGATCCTCGTCAGGAGTCATCATCTGCCCGGCGTATGGTGGGCAGCGGTTAGGGTGGAACTCCTTCGCCCTAAATCAAATCTGCATGACCAGCACTAAAAAGTCAATGGCCGCGTCGCGAGCAGCAGAATCAAAATCCGCCAACTCCAATCAGCAAAACAAGCAAGAGGCTGAGCAACACGTACGCGGCATACACATTGACTTGGCCGCGATGCATCTTCCGAAACTGGTTGGCCAGCCAGAGCAAACCTGCGAGCATCGGCCGTGTCAGCAGCCGGTCCAGAATATGCTCTTGCGTTTCCTCCACGCGAATCGCAGTTCGGAAATGCCCTCCGACCGTCTCAACCGTGCGCTGTCTTACGGGCTTAAAAATCGTGTCAAACACAACACGGACTGGCGCTGACAGTCCCGTGAAATTGTAGGTCATCTGAGGCAACAGTTTTGGCAGACCGCCCGCCCACGCATTTTGTCTCTTTGTGTTTCGCCCTTGCGTTATGAACCGAAAAACGATGTACGTAACGAAAAGCACCAGCACAAACACAGCAAGCGTGTACGTTGTGGACATTGCGAAAACCACGGGATTGCTGCTTCCGCCTTGATGTAAGACCACGAGGCCGCGCCCCGGCACAACTCGGTGTCCCAACTGCGCGCCCAAGTCATGGAAATCGGAAACAAACCCTGGAGTCAGATGGCCCGGAGCGCGCGGCGTAACGTGAAAGAAATCCGGCACCAGCGCCTCCGCTGACGACGTATGCGTAATGGGCAAAATCACGCGATCCAGGCTCGGAATAACGTATGTCGGCCCGATGCCCAGAAGCAGGCACAGCACGGCGAGCGCACCCATTCCCCACATCGCAGAACGTGGCGCACGGCGTGCGGTTTGCGCAGGCTCGGAGTGCGGCATTCCGAGGAACCCGGACGCGTAGATCATCAGAAAGCATGTGAGGGCGAGACCAGCAGCCAAAGCCAGCAGCGCGCCGGTGAACACAAAGCAAAGTCGAACGGCACGGGATGACAACTCAACCGAGCGCAACACCGATTGGAGGGTTAGCCACTCACTCACAAATCCGTTAAATGGCGGCACCGCGGCTATGGACAGCGATCCCACCAGGAAAAACAGTCCGAATGCGGGCAAGCGCTTCAGCAATCCACCAAGCCGATTCAAGTCATGAGTGCCAACTGTCTCTTCGATTGTCCCCACACCGAGGAAAAGCAGCGCCTTTGAAATGGAATGGTTTGCCATGTGGTACAGAGCAGCCACGAACGCCATTGCGCCAAGCACGTCATGGCCTGTTTGCAAAAATATGAATCCCGCGCCGATTCCTGCCGTAATGATGCCCATATTCTCAATGGAGCTGTGCGCCAGAGCACGCTTCAGATTTCTTTGCGTGGCTGCGTAGACGATTCCGACAATTGCCCCCACTCCACCTGTCAGTAATGCCACCACGCCCATGCCGGACCGATTTACTGCAAGCAGATTTGCATTTACAAGGAGAATGGCGTAGATGCCCAGGTTTGAGGCTGCTCCGGCAAGCACTGGGCTAAAAGACCGCGGCGAAGATGTGTAGGTATCCGCGAGCCACTGGTTCACAGGAACCAAACCAGCTTTGACGCCAAAGCCATAGAATGTGAGGAGAAAAATCAGCCAGCGCACGCCCTCGGCAGGACCGGTTTTGTCTCCCGCGATCTCCGCAAAAGTCATGTGTCCCGTCGATGCCGCGAGTAGGAACAAGCCAAGGATGCCAGCGAGCGAGCCAACCTCGCTCATAGCCAAGCTCGAATAGGCGGCCCGCGCCGACTTTAAATTTCCACGCTCGAAAAGAACCAATGTATAAATCAGCACCGCAACAAGCTCCCACCAGAACGCAAACGTCAGCACATCTCCGGCGGCAATTACCATGACGATCGCGATATAGAACAGTTGAAACAATGCAAGGAATATACGATTACCGCCACGCTCTCCTTTGACAGTTTCTGTCCGATCAGCATTGGAAAACGCGACGAAGGGGTAGCATGCTGCAAAGACAATCGCAGTTATAATGACGAACAGGCTTCCAAGCGGAGTCAAGTAGAGGGACAGCTTTACAGGGCCGAGTTGCGAGAGTTCCGCGTGCACTGGCGCCTGATGAACCAAAATCAAGACGCCACAGGCAAGAAGCCCTGCCGACTGAAGCAGAGCCAGCGCTGTAATCACCCTGGCACGCAATTGGTCTCCTTGCACGGCGCACGCGATCAGGCCGAGCACGGCAAGCGCTAGAAAGAGAATAAAGAGATTTCCCTCCATCAAAACCCACTCCTCTCTTCCCAAATCGCTGCGTTGCTGCTATTAGGATTTCGAATTATGCCGATCATCCAGGAAAGATTCCTCTGAAGAGAAAGTCGCGCGCCGCACCGATCCTGCCGGTTCCGATAAGTAGGACTGCAAGAAGACTGAGGAGCACATATGCTGCATAGACATTTACGCGGCCACGATGCATCTTACGGAACTGGTTGGCCATCCAAAGAACGCCGGCAAGAATCGGCCGCGTCAGCATCCGGTCCAGGATGTGCTCCTGAACTTCTTCCAGGCGAATGGAGGTTCGAAAGTGCCCTCCGACAGTTTGCACCGTCTGACTCTTGACAGGTTTGAAAACGTTCTCAAAGAGCACACGGACGGGCGCGGAGAGTCCGGTGAAATTGTAGGTCATCTGCGGCAAAAGCCTTGGCAGCCCCCCTGCCCATGCGTTCTGTTTCTTCGCCTTTCTCTTTTGCGTGACGATGCGAAATACGATGTAGGTAAGTAAAAGAATCAGAGCGAACACGACAAGCATATACGTTGTGGACATGGCGAAGACCACTGGATTGCTGCTCCCGCCTTGATGCAACACCACGAGGCCGCGCCCTGGAAGAACTCGATGCCCCACCTGCGCGCCCAGATCATGGAAATCCGAAACGAACCCGCGGCTCAGATTCCCCGGAGCAAGCGGTGTTACATGGAAAAAATCCGGTACCAGTGCCTTCGCCGAGAACGTGTGGGTAATGGGTGAAACAACACGATCAAGACTTGGAATGACGTATGTCGGAGCGATGCCGAGGAGCAGGCACAGTATCGCTAGCGCACCCATTCCCCACGTCGCAGAACGAGGTGCGGGTCGCGCATCTCGCGCGACGGCAGAATGAGGCATGCCAAGAAAACCAGAGGCGTAGATCATCAGGAAGCATGTTAAAGCGAGACCTGCAGCCAAGGTCAACATTGCTCCTGTGAACACAAAACAAAGCCGAACAGAGCCCGATGAGAGCTCCACAGAACGCAAAATCGATTGCAGTGTCAGCCACTCACTAACGAATCCATTAAAGGGCGGAACGGAGCCAATGGACAATATTCCCACAAAGAACAGGAACGCCATCGCCGGCATTTGCCGTGACAAACCGCCGAGTTTGTTCAAATCATGCGTGCCAGTCGAAGCTTCGATTCCTCCCGCACCTACGAACAGCAACGCCTTGTAAAGCGAGTGATTCGTCATGTGGTACAGGGAAGCGACGAACGCCATTCCCGCAAGGACGCTGTGTCCCGACTGCCAAAAAACGAGTCCCGCTCCCATTCCTGCGATAACAATGCCCATATTTTCGATCGAACTATGGGCCAGGGCACGCTTAAGATCTGTCTGTGTCGCTGCATAAACGATCCCCAAGATTGCTCCGAGAGCGCCTACTACAAGAGCGACAACCCCTGGCCCCGCTTCGGTGACGGGAGCGAGTTTTGTATTCACAAGGAAGATTGCGTAAATCCCTAAATTAAGGGTGGCTCCAGAAAGCACGGGAGACAACGAGCGCGGGGCCACGGTGTGCGTATCAGGGAGCCATTGGTTCACAGGAACTAAGCCAGCTTTCACCCCAAAGCCGTAAAACGTCAGAAGAAAAATCAACCAGCGAGCCAGTTCACCGGCTCTATTGTTATCTGCCGCAATCGCTGCGAATGATGTATGTCCAGAATAGGCCGAGAGAATAAGCAAACCTATTATTCCAGCCAGCGAACCAACCTCGCTCAGCACCAGTGTAGAAAGGGCAGCTCGCATCGATCGATCACTCCCCGTCCCGAAAAGCACGAGGCCGTAAATCAAGGCTGAAACCACCTCCCACCAGAACGCAAACGTCAGCACATCTCCGGCGGCAATTACCATGACGATCGCGATATAGAACAGTTGAAACAATGCAAGGAATATACGATTACCGCCACGCTCTCCTTCGACAGTTTTTGTCCGATCAGCATTGGAAAACGCGACGAAGGGGTAGCATGCTGCAAAGACGACCGCAGTTATAATGACGAACAGGCTTCCAAGCGGAGTCAGGTAGAGAGACAATGTTTCAGGGCCGAGTCTCCATAAACCGATCTGAAAGCCGGTCTGATGAACTAGCACCAGAACACCGCACGCCAGCAATACCGCCGATTGGCCGAGCGTTAGTACCGTAATGACAAGGGCGCGCACATGACTTCGCCGGTTCACACAGACGACGATTCCGCAAGCACTCAGGAACAGAAACAGAATGAGAAGTCTGCCGGCCATCAATATTCCTTAGTTCTTCAAAAATCGAGATTAAAAGTGTGTCCTAGCCAAGCTCGCTCGTTATCGAGCGAGGCGGAACTCGCTCAACTGCAAGCAAAATCCCATGAAGAATCGCCAATGGCGGAGGCGGGCATCCCGGAACCACCACATCCACTGGAATGCATTTGTCAATCCCGCCCGCTGAGGCGAACGATGTTCCGAAAACTCCTCCCGAGATCGCGCAGACTCCCATTGCAATGACCCGCTTCGGTTCAGGCATCGCCTCGTAGACTTCCCGAAGCGGCTTTCTCATTGCATCCGAGAGCGGCCCCGCTGCAAGCAAAATGTCCGCTTGTCGCGGCGTAGCGGTCGTGAAGAACCCGAGGCGGTGCATGTTGTAGTAGGGATTGTTCAGCAAGCGTGCCTCACTCATGCACGCTCCGCATGCACCTGCATCCACAAACCGGATATGCAGCGACCGGCCAAATGCGCTCTTCAGGCGGCGATGAATATCTTCGGGCGCAAGTCGCGCGCCCCACTCGTATCCTTCGTTCCAATCCACAACTGCCGGTCCGTCTCGACGGCAGCGGCTGCAGAGAATGCAAGTGTGATAATCGACGTTCACCCCGCCAGCCGTCGGCGTGAAACAATCTTGCGGACAACGCTGCGCAACACTCTCCGCTAAATCTTGTGCCATTCTTGTTGCGACTGGACGGCCGGGACTCACGCCAGGATTCTCATCCGCAGCGGCGGGATAGCGGCTGCTCTTCAATCCTGTCGCCAATCCTCTTCCTAACCAATGCAGCACGAAAATTCTCCCCTAACGATCACACTCCGCATTCGACAAGCCAAACGTAGCCAGGATGATCGGAAAGTCCTGAAACCCAAACCCCTCTAGCGCAATCCGAAAGGCCATCCAGTTCCGAAAGGATGGAGTCCGCACCCGATACCGCAAAACGCGACCCTCTTCATCCAAGCGCACCCAGTGCAAGGCCGCACCGATTGGCGCTTCGACCGCTCCGAAGCCTACCCCTCGTTTCACATTAACGGGTGCCCGGACCTCCCCAGCCTCCAACGACCCCGCTACTTTACGGATGAGCCGGACCGATTCTGCTGCTTCTCTGAACAGAATCCGTAGCCGAGCATATCCGTCGCCTTCTGCTTCTGTGGGCACTTCAACCCTGAGCGCTTCATATTCCGCATAAGGAAACAGCACGCGAAAATCGCCCGCGCACCCTGAAGCTCGCGCGATAGGGCCAACCAATCCGTAGGCGCGTGCACTTTTCGCAGTGACGATTCCCACCTCTTCGATCCGATCCAAGAAGCTGCTCGAAAAGCGAAGTCCTTTCTCCAGTTCTGCGAGTCGCTTCTCTGCACCACTAACTTGCCCCGTGATCTCATGCGCTTCCGCTTCACTGATATCGATAGCAGTCCCTCCGGGACACACGGCGCCGAACAGGTAACGATGTCCCGTCACAACACAGGACAACCGAAGCAGTTCCTCATCGACGATGGCGGCTTGGGCTTCTGCGACATCTAGTCCCGTCGAATGGCAAATAGCAGCAATATGTCCTACGTGATGCCGCAACCGTTCCAGTTCCGCAAACAGACACCGCAACTGGGCCGCGCGCCGGGGAACAGAACAGTTCGTGATGGCCTCGACAGCCTGACAAAACGCAAGCCCGTGGGCAAAAGCCGAGCTTCCCGAAAACCGTTCAGCCAACAGCAGCGCATCTTCTGCCCTTCGTCCTTCCGCGATCTTTTCGACGGCCCGATACTTATAAAAGAACCGCGGAACCACACGGATCATCTCTTCCCCAGTCGTTTCCAGGATGTATTGCGCCGATTCCGCGAAATCCGAAAATACCGGACCTATCGGCAACGCCATTGCACCGGGTGCTTCGACAATAGGAGAAGGATATGCGGGCATGGGCGATCTGGATTCCGGCGCGCCTTGCGTAGTCGCAAATTCGCGGCGCATGGGGTTGACGCCTTCGGGCCAATGCTCATGCAATACGAATTCGCCGAGTTTTGGGTGCCCGGAGAAACGCAATCCGAACAGATCCTCGGCTTCCCGCTCCTCCCAATCCGCTCCGTAGACGAGATCGCTGATCGAAGGCGCCGGATCACTTCTCTCCGGCAGTCCGACAATGATTTGTGCCCGCCCCCTCCCGTGTGATTCGTGAAACAGGTAGGCAAGCTCCCATCCGTCCGTGGTTTGCTCCGGCACGATCGTGTCGAAGGCGCACCCCAAATCGTTTTGTAGCCATCCGACCAACTCTCTCAACCGGCTCGCAGGGCAATCAAATCGGAAGTTCGTACGACTGTCGCGGCGGTCTTGTTTTGCCGCGACAGCAAATCGCTCTCGGGCAGCATCCCCGAGGAAGTTCCAGTTAATCGTCTCTGTCTGCACTTCACTCATGTTCAGTCGGAACCTTAAATTCCTAATGCCCTGGCCGCGCCTTCAAACAAGCTTTGCAGCGAACTCGGGAGGTAAAAACCGAGAACTAGCATAGGGATAAATGCAATCACAATCGCCAAACCGCAAATGGTTGGGGATTTGTGCCCATTGAACTCGCCGCCTGAACCAAATACCATCGCCGTGATATGGAACGTAATTGCGCAAAAGGCTATCGCCACAAACAAAGCAAGCAAACCAACGACGATGTAGTGCTTCGAAAATACGGCGGCTCGAAAGATGAAGAATTCGCTAATGAAAACGGCGAACGGCGGCGCTCCGGCTATGCCAAGCCCGCCCAAAAGAAGGGCCACGGCAGTTCCGGGCGATCTGTGCATAATGCCTCTTACCTTCGCTACTTCCTGAGTTCCCGTTAAAATCAAAACCGCTCCTGCCGCGAAAAAGCACAGCGATTTTGTGAGCGTGTGCGCTGCGACCTGATAGACGGCCGCAAAGTGAGCAGGAAAGCCTCCGAGTCCAACCGCGACCATGATGATTCCCATCTGCTCCACCGTTGAAGCGCCGAACATTCGTTTGTAGTCATGAACGCGGATCAACACGAAAGCCGCCACTCCAACGGATACAAGTCCCACCGCGCAAAACCATGCCGACTGATTGGCAACATGGCTCGCCTGAAGCACCGGAAAAAGCCGCATCAGCACGTACAAGACAGTCGTGGTCTCGATCCCGGAAAGCAGCGCGCACACAGGCGCTGGCGCTTGGCTATGCGCGTCGGGAAGCCACGTGTGCAGCGGAACCAGTCCTACTTTCGTTCCAAACCCGACCAGACACAGAAGGAAGCCGAGCCACAGAATGGCAGGAGGAACGTGCGACGCTCCTTGCGACAATCCTTGCCATGTGAAAGGCAGCTCTCCGCCAGCTTGCGTTCCCCAATAAAGCAGGAGAAAACCAAAAAGCCCAATGATTGCGCCCGCGCTTGTCAAAATCACGTATTTCCACGCCGCTTCGAGTGCTTCTGGTGTATCCACGTACGCCACCAGATAAGCGGACATCAGCGTCGTGAGTTCAATCGCAACCCACACAAGCGTCAAATGTGCTAGCACCGGAGCGGACAGCATGGACAGGACGAACAGGTTGTAAAGCACGAAATAGCTTTGTACGCGGCGAACGCTATCCTCAGTCCCTCGATGAATCACGATATATCCATAGGAAAACAGGCTGGCGGTAAACGCAACAAATGCCACGAGCAGCACGATCACCGCTGACAAACTGTCGGCCACGAGGAAACCACGAACCGCTGTTATTGCTCCGAATCGCAGCACGAGTCGCGCGATATCCGCTGTGAGAATCAGCTCCGCCACGCATGCCGCAATCGTGATTTTTCCCGCGAAGCGCCCGGATTTTAGAGGTGTGGCAGATAAGATCGCGCCAGCGATCGGAACGAGCAACAAGAGAGCAAGAGGATTCATGGTCTAACGCTCTCCCAGCGCGGAAAGTTCCCCCACGCGCGTCGTTCCAAGCTTGCGATGAATTTGACGGATCAATAGCCCGAACACCAGAGCCATGATCGGCAAATCGACCGCAGCGGCAATTTCGGCCAGCGCCGGTAAGTGCGATGCGATAGCTGCTCCCGCAAAGAACACCGAGTTTTCCATCACAAGCAGACCCATCAGTTGCGCAATCGCTTCCCGGCGAACCGTCACTGTGAACATGCCAAGCAATACGCAAGCAATTCCCACGGGAAGATTCAGAATCGTAAACTCCGGCGCAGTGACCATGAAAAACAGCCGTTCTGAAATAAAGAACCCAAAGAACACTAATCCCGCAGCCAGGATCAGTGACGTAGGGATCGTGACGACCTGATCGACTTCGCGCCTGCCGTAGATTTCATCTCCCACCGTCAGTTTCAACACCCACGGCACACCAATGACTTTCGTCACGATCACGATTCCCGCGACGATGAGCAAATGCACGGAGTGAGTTCCGATCCCGATGGCAACGGCCGATGCCGCGAGCAATAAAGATTCCAGCACAAACAATCGCAACGTCGCCAGCATCTGCCGAGTCGCAACAATCGCCAGAGATACGAGGAAAAACAGGGCGCTCGCAAGAGCGTCAAATCCGACCAAAGCCTGATGTGGCGTCTGCATTTCCTAAATCCCCACGAGGCTCGCGACCATCGCCATCACACAAACAACAAATGAAGCTCCGAGAAATTCGTTGATCCGAAACAAGCGCAGTTTGGAGAGGTTCGATTCAATCGTGACCAGCAAGAGCACGAATATGAGGAGCTTCACGAACACGAGTGGAATCGCAACCAGAATATCGGCGAAGCCTTTTCCGGACGCCAACCCCCAGGGCGTAACCAGCACATTGCAAAAAACGACGGCTAGCACCATGAACTTCATCGCTCCAGCCCATTTCATCAGCGCAGCGCCTCGCCCGGAATATTCCAGGAACTTTGATTTTCCGATCATGGCCAACTCGAAATTCCCGTGCGGATTGTCAACGGGAATGCGGTTCTCGTCCGCAAGAAAGAGCATCAGAAACGCAATTACCGCGAGGATATGAGCAGGCCCCCAAAAAATCTGGCTCGAAAAAGACCAGCTTTTCTGAACGATGTAGGGAATCGTTGATCCCGCAACAAATGAGACCGTAAAGAACACCATCATGAACACGGGTTCAGCCAGAAAGCTCACCATGCGTGACCGGCTTGCGCCAATCGAGCCGTAAGGATTCGTCGTATCAACCGCCGCAAATGTCGTCAGCGCACCGCTCAGGGCAAACAGAAAACCGACCGCCAGCATGTCGCCCATAAACGCGAAGAACAGAGGATAGTCCGTCAGCACCGGTATCAGCAGCGCGACAAAGATGGGCATTGCGAATGCGAAATAGGGAGCGGCGCGAAATATCCATGAACTATGCGACGAGACAATCTCGTCTTTTTGAAGCAGCTTCCAAATATCTCTGTAAATCTGAAAGATGCTCGGGCCGCGTTTCGACTGCACCATCTCTTCCAGCCGCGCAAGAATGCCTTCGAGCAGCGGCGAAAGAAAGAGAACCGCTGTCACTTGGACCAAATTGAAAAGCAGGCTACGCCCCATGCGCTCCTCCGAATGGCGCGATGTGCGCTACCGTTGAAATTCTGTGGGTAAATGCAGAATCGTTTGCGTCAGGAAAAGGCCGGAACACCGAAGGCCAACTTCTGTTGAGGCGCTGTTTTCCCTTTTGATTCACACCTATCACGGCATGCTCCTAGCCAAAACTTAACTAGGAGCCATCATCTGCCGGTAGTGCAAGGCAGCGGTTTAGGGCGGGACTCCTTCGCCACTCGTCGTATGATACTTACATCAGCCGCAAAGTCAAACGTGGTGATTTTTGGTTGATTTCAATCCGCCACCAGGACCGCACGATTCCCTTAAGTCCGAGGCCACACCTTATCCCGAGTCCACAAACTCATGTCTGAGTATCGGCCCCAAACCTAACAGGGAGTCGGCTCTAAAAAAATTTCGGCTCACTTTGGAATTTCGATGATGAGCGTCTGATGTTGTGTATGGCTGGGCTCAAGAAGGAATGTGCCGAAAATATTTATTGCGAAGGCCGCAATGCCGGCGAGTTCGAGCATCGCGGAAGGCGGTAACACTGACCAAGCCCATTGCGCATATCCCTGATATGCCAGAATTTCGCACGAGACGCGAAGAACGCATCCACCCATCAGCAAGGCTACGCTCGTAAACATCAACCGCGTGCTCCAAAGCGCACGCATTCCTGCGAAGGCCGGAAGAATTCTTTGTCCCACGCAGAGCACCATTGCGGCGATGAATCCGACAGTTAAAGCATGACGCGACGCTCCCCAAATCCCGCCGGAGCTATCCCACTTTTCCGCAGCGATGCTCAGCATCGCAGCAATTAGCAGCCATACATAGGCCATGCGGACAAAGTACGGAAAACTTGGATGAAGACCGCGAGTCTTTGGTTCGCGAATTGCCGGTTCGAACATCCGCAACCCGACGCTGGCGAGGATCGCGCCTGCAAGGAACAATGCCCCGCCCACCGCATAGAATCCGAAAAGGATCAGTACGACGCCGGGAAGATTCGCGAGAACTGCGGCGAGCAAAACTGGGAAGCGCACGGCCTTCAGGCCGAGAAATACGTGCATCCATCGCGCACTGAATCCCCAAACGAATGGGACCAGGAAACCCCAGGTGAGCAGTGCCAGATAGCGCTGATCGAGCACGTGAGGCAATGCGGGGCCCGCGCCTTGCAGGACTACATAAAAACATCCAGCGATGTTTCCGAGGAGCGCGAGCAGAAAACCGAAAGCTGCGCTGATGACAATCCAAATCCAAGGATCCAACCCTTCTTTGCCTGCATCCTCCGGGCGATGGCGCGAAACGGTGTTTGCGAAAAACAGGAAGGCAGAGAATTCAAGCATGCTTGAAAGGGGCAACAATACACGCCAGTGCCACAGATAGATGTTTGCCATCCAGCGCATTGCAACTCCAACAGTCCAGAGCACCCAGCACACCCATGCTGCAATGATCGGTGGCTTCATTGCTCCGCGCCGCTTCGGAATCGAGTGAAAGCCAATTCCGAGAATGAAACTGCCAATCCAACCAAACACTTGTGCGTGACCGTGCGCCTGAAGCCACGCCGCAGAAACAGCGCCTGCACTTTCGTTGCCGCTAATTTGGAGCAGGTTCCAGACACCCAGGAAGGTACCAGGGAGCAACATGAAAATCAGTCCGCTTGTAACATACGCCATCAGCACGCGCGAGAGGGCATTTTCTCTCGCTTGCGCAATCTTCATCACGCTTGCGGGGTTTGCGGCGATTGCCTGCAACTCCACGAGTGATTTCTTTTCGTTAATAAGACTCCTCATTGCTCCCTATTCGCTCCCTATTCCAGCCCTCGAACGCGCACTCTCCTCCGCCAGAAGCTTTAATTCCCCGCCTGCCTTGTGCACACACTCTTCCAACTGGCTCCAAACACTCTGCAATTGGCGCACGATCGTTTCGTCCACAATGCGCGCCCAAAACAGTGGCGGGCACTCTCTCTCGTCGGAAACAGGACAGCCGTCATTCAACATTTGATGCGAAAGCAAAACCTGTTTCAGAGTTAGCTCATATCGAGCCGAACAGGCCATGCATGGCATCGTTACTGCAAATGCATCTAAGACATCCATGGACTCCCTTTCTAGCCGGCGCTTAACGCGGCGCCACTTCGAGCTCGATTGCACGCGGGAAGAGGATGTTATTTTCCAGATGCACATGTTCATGTAAATCGGCCTCGAACTCTTCCAGCTCGCGATAAAGAGTTTGAAAGCTGAAGCATGCATCGGGAGGGGCTTTGTACTCAGATGTTTTACGCCGAATCTGCCGCATCAGTTCGCCGGCAGAATCGTGCTCCTTCATCATCGTGCGAATTGGATTGCGCACAGTGCGGAAGAACGGTGGCTCAATCGCTCGGTTCTCAGCCACCGAGAGAACCAGGGCGTTGATATAAGGGAACAAAACTTGTTCTTCTTTTTGCATGTGGGCGATCATCTCTTCGGAAGTTTGGTAAAACAGCGCTTCGATATTGGCGATCTCAGGGTGTCGCTCGCCATGCTTCCCTTTCACCTTTGCCAGTAATGGTTCAATGCGGCGGATCGCCTCACGAACGTATGAATGATGACGATTCACGATGTGGCGAGTTAGTTCGTGCAGGGGCGCAAGCGTCCACTGCGCGTCCTGGCTGGACAGCGGCTCCTCAGCAGTTCGCAACCGCTCCATGATTTCATCCAACGACGCATCTGATTGCGTGCACGCATCGCGCAGCGATTTATCGCCACCGCAACAGTAATCAACGCCTGCCTGCTCCAGAATCTTGCGCGCAGTTGCATTTGAAACTGCGATTTCCTTTACTTTCGTTTCTTCGCTCATATTCATCGCGATCCAGCCTCCATGATCATTGTCCGGACGCCGTTTTCTCTAGGCAGTGACTAAAGTCACATGGAACGAGGCTGAATCAATGGTGGGTCAAAAGGCTCAATCTAAAGAGACTACTCTGAACTCTGACCCTCATTTTTGAGAGCGGGCAAATCTTTAATCAGAATTTTGCGACCATCCACGTGAAGGAAGCCTTCAGCTTGCAAGCGGCTCAGATTTCGAGAGACAAGTTCCCGAACAGTCCCAAGCTCAGCCGCAAGTTCCTGATGGCTCATTGTCATTTGTAATATCAAACCATCCTTCGAAGGCTTACCTGATTGTTCAGCGAGACGCAGGATCACCGCGATGAGCCTTTGGCGGACAGTCGTGAACGACAACTCTTCGATGATCTCAACGAGTCGCCGCAAACGTGAGCCTACGACAGCGATCACTTTCAAACTGACTTCGGGATGCTCGCGGCACAAATTCTGAAAATCCTTGCGCGATATAAACAGTACCTCCGTGTCACCAACTGCCGATGCGGACGCCGGATAATTCCCACCATCAAAGACCGGAAGCTCCGCAAAGGAATTGCCCGGCCCTTCAACAGCCAGGATTTGTTCGCGCCCGGAGAGCGAGAGCTTAAAAATGCGGACCGCTCCTGCTGCCACT
This sequence comes from Candidatus Acidiferrales bacterium, assembly GCA_030043155.1. The sequence goes on from JASHYE010000326.1 coordinate 47,797, forward strand.
ATGAAAAGCCCCGAACAGGCATCGCCTTCGGCGAAAAGCATTTCACCCGGCTGAAAGTGTTTCTTGCTGACACGGGTCGCCAGCGACTCCATTTCCTTCGGCGTGAGGTTTGCGAACAAGGGCGTTTCTCGCAGTACGGCTTCGCTATTCAAAGATGACCTCATAGGGTTCGCCCGACCGGTTCCCCGATGACACGTGGTTCAGGCCACGCAATTTTACAAGGGTTTCAGGGCGAATTAAATCGAGGTGACTGCTAGAATGCAAGACGGCTTGTGACAATCAACCCGTGGCTGTAGGAATGATATTGCGATGTAGCGATCTGCATTCCCGCTCCCAACGTGACACCGAGCCGGCTCTTGGAATCGTGAGTCACATTAAGCTTGCTGACCATTAAGCCCGGCGTGATGAAGTTCTGAGTTTTTCCGGTGCTGGGGCCGCCACGAAAAAAGTTGGAGTTATCTTCAACTTCGGGCCAGAAAATCTTGGCGATCTTATACTGGCCAACGACATTCCAGGCAATCGGGCGGCCCAGTTTTGACGTGTCGCCAGCGGGCAGAGTAATCGAGACGTTTGATTGCACATCGAATCTGCCGAAACCCTTGCCTCCGTATAGCGAAGGCACAAGCGTGGCTGCAACGCTCCCGTTTTTGTAACTCCCCGTGGGTATTGTCCCGCCAATGGAGACGCTTATGGAATACGCGCCATGCTGTTCATTGGCGGATTCAATCCGGTATTTCAGCAGCATGGCCATGTCGCCAAAGCCGTCTGTGGCCGCAGAGTTATGTTGGATATAAGGCGGGACGGCAATGTCCAATTCTGTTTTGTACCACGGGATGACATCCAAGCCTTTGCTGTTTCCACAATTCCAGGTTGTGGTCTCACTCGGTGTGATCTGACGAACGAAATCGCTGCGAAAAAGCTGCACAAGCCCTGAAGAAGGGGTCACCAGAGGTACGGACCATCCGGGTTGTTCGGCAACGGTCGTTCGGACGCGATTCTCCCAGGAAGAGAAGAAATTATCCTGTGCAACGGCGAGACCTGGGAAACCAAGAACAACCGCTGCCGCAATGATGTAGAACCGCCTCATGTATCCTCCTTGGGAATGCAGTTCACTATTTCAGTTTGTTGTAGATGAGCGGTGCGTCTGCCCCATCCACGTTGAGCATTCCCATCGCTCCGCGTTCCGTACGGAAAATGCTGTGATCCAACAGCGTGTAATGTCCGGGAACAAGCACCTGAAATTCCGCAATGGCTGCTGAACCGGGGGCGACCAATGCTGTTTGAATATTTTCATCGGGATGTTTCATGCCGCCGTCGCGATAAATGCGGTCGAAAGACGTACCCACCACATGAAAGGCTGAAATCTTATTTGGACCGGCATTTCCGAAGAAAATTCGTACTGTTTCTCCGACTTTCGCTTGCAGCATATTCATTCCCATCAGCGAGCCCGTGTTACCATTGAAAACAATGTATTCAGGAGTTTCGGCAGCGGCTTTGCTTGAGGAATACGCCTGCAAGCCTTGTTGGCCGACTGTGCCCTCTGTGTAGAACTCGCTCTGCATCACGTAGTACTCACGATCCACTTTGGCGAGGCCGCCTCCAGGTTCTACGAGAATCATCCCGTAAAGACCGTTCGACATGTGCGCAGGCATTGGATTAGCGGCGCAGTGATACACGAACAACCCGGGATGCAGCATTTTGAATTGGCCCACAGTTTCTTGGCCCGGATTGGCCATGAGAACGGGTGCACCACCTCCCGGACCCGTTACCGCATGGAAATCAACCGTGTGAGTTTTGTCAGGAGAGAGGTTCTTCAGATGAACTTCAAGGATGTCGCCAACGCGCACACGGATAAATGGTCCGGGCACGTGCCCGTTGTACATCCAGAAGTTGTAACTGACACCGGGAGCAAGCTCCCCAGTTCTTTCTTCCGAGACAAGATTCACAATTACGCGCGCTGGCGACGTGCGCGTCACCGGCGGCGGAACATTCGGAGCGTACGTTAGATCGGCAGTAATGGTCTGTTGATGTTCCGTTGAACCGGATTGGGTTTCAGTCTCCCTCTGGCAGCCCGAAAGAGCTGCCAGGAGGAGAACTGCTGAGAGGGCTGGTAGCGCCCAGGCGAAGAAGCCATGTCGTTGGAGTTTTTCGCAAGAGCGCATGGCTATTGGACCTCCGCTCTCTCAGGGGCTGGCGAATTCAGACGGAAGTTCACTTTCGTTGCTTTTCCTGCTTGCACAGTGACAGTCTGACTCGATTCGCCAAGAGTCTCCTGCCAGACCTTAAGCTGGTACGTGCCTGCAGGAACATCGCGAAGCTGAAAAGCGCCCGCATTCTTTGTGAGTGTGTAATACGGATTTGCTGCCACAACCACGTACGCTTGCATCCATCCGTGCAAATCGCATTTCACACTGATGCGTTCCGGCCGCGCGAAATGGAGACTTACCTCGCGATTCAGTGAATTCATTGACTCGTTATAAGTGCGATTTGCTTCTGAATAGCTGTGGATGTTATGCGGAATCGGATCGTCCGTTGTCACCTTAAGGTCGCCCGGCTGCATGAGGACGATGTGCGGATCGTAGGTGCACTTTTGCTGATTCAAGACGGCAGGCGCAAAGTCATAGGCTTTGCCGTGATGGATATCGTCGATCCAAACAACCGCATCTTCGATTCCATTGCCATCAAGCTTTACGGGGTAGGCGAGCCGCCGCGCTCCGCAAACGCTTGCATCCTGGCTCACGAGAACGGGTCGCGGGGGAATCGGCTTGCCGTTCAAGGTGATTTGGCCCTCGATATTGCCGCCGTTCGTTACAGCATCAACCTGATACGCGATACCAGTGACCTGAGCAGGTTGACTATTTACTGCTGGGATCGAATCGTTTGTAACCGCAGGTTTGTTTGCACTGCATCCTGCAAACATGCTCGCCAATGAAAAGAGAACAATCGCTGCCAAAGCTGATTTCCGATTGCCTTGAGTGCTACGAATGAGACCGTTCGACATGGCTCCTCCAAAAAATGCAGGATGAATTTTCGTGGTCAGTATGAAAGACAGAGATGTGCTGCGCAGTGACCAAAGTCACCGGGTCGTGTGTCCTACGTCACAGTTTCAGAGTGAAACAGCAAGACGGAAAGCGCGTGTTTCGAGAATATTTTGCAGTTGGCCGATTTAGCGCGGCCTTGCGATGAAAACGAGCGAGGCTAAGTAGACAAGAATCCCGAGAGCGGTCAAAGACGCGCTGATGAACACAAAGAGAACGAAGGCGAGCGGATGAAACCATAGCAGGCTTGCAATCTCCACGAGCAAACCGGCGATAATCAGTACGCTCGCGATTTGTAGCAATCGGTCCATCACCAATTTCATTGCGCAGGCCTCCACAATTTCACGTGATCGAGCGCCGCGACATTGTGGATTGTGTCATGGCAGCCGCTCGATATGCAGGACATCTGATTTGAAATCAATGTATCCATGACCGCCGAATGTATCGCGTTTCCCTCAAAACTGCGCGCCCCCTGATGGCAGCGTAAGCATTGAGCGTTACTGTACCCTCCGGGAATGCGGATTGGATTCGGCGGTGTGCTCACATACTGGAAGTAAATACGAGTTACACCGCGTAACTTATCCTTCAGAGGGCCAAACAACGTGTAATCGGCATGACACGCATAACACGCTTCGTTTGCGGGCACTCGATGGTTCTGGAAATGAGCGGCAGGAATGTAATTGGGATCATCCACATAGAGGCTTCTTCCGAAAGGCTGCATCGAGTGGCAGGAAACGCAGAATTGCGTCTGCTCGGACCGTTGAACGTGTGCATTCATGCCTCCAATGAGACAAAGGCACGGAAGAACCCCCAGCGCGATAAACGCTACAGTTTTACCAGTAGCCCCTGCCGTCACTGAAGGTCGAATGAGAAACACTAATGCCAGCAAAATGGTGACAACAATCTGCACAATCAGCAGCCCGACCAGCCCAGTCACGAAGTCTCCCGATAATCCTAAAACTCTATTTCTTCGTCGCTAGCTCCCGAATGTAGGCCACGAGCCCTTTGATCTGGTCCGCAGTCAGCTTGTCCTTGTAGGCCGGCATCGTCTTGCCCACACCATTGGCGATAAGGTCATTCAACTCCGCGTCTGATTTCTTCTGCACTTCGTCTGACCGCAGGTCTTTCGCGCCTAACTTTTTGCCCATCACGCTACTGCCGCTTCCATCCGGTGCGTGGCACACGGCGCACTTGGTCTTGTAGACGTTCGCGGAATCATCCGCGTGAGCAGCGCCATTGCCCAACACTGTCAGTACTCCGACCATCAGACATCCCCGCACCGAAGCTCTAATCCATCCGTTCATTTTGAATAGCCTCCATGAAAATCTTTGGCGTCTAGAACGAATATCGAAGCGAAAAAGTAATGTTGTTGCCGTTAAAATCCTGCAACGGCAGTGGGGCTAATCCCACAGGGTTCGCGATTCCGTGATCGTTGTATCCATAGTAGTTCCACGCGGTTTTGTACGAAACGCCTTTGTAAAGATCAATCATCAAGCTCGCGGAAGGCTTCAGGTAATTGAAATCGAGCGGGCCGGTTGGCTGAAGGGCGTTGAGGAACAACGTGTTGCCGCGAGCAATAGTTCCCGAGTAGCCCAATGACGCGGTGACACGCTTATAAGGCTTCCACATCATGTCCCCGTACGCGTAATGGTCTGTATTCGAGTAGAACGCAAGCGCTCCTAGCGGACCCGTAGCGCCCGCAACGGGACACGGTGTTGTAAACACTGTTGACCCTGGCTCCGCGAAGCAAATCTCGGTCTGCGTGAAGATATCGACATAGCTATAACCGAAATCAATCCACAGGTGCACATTGGGCGCTAGAGTGGCGCCAAAGCTATAAGTACGGCCGTGTTCAAGGTTATCCACGGTGAACACATTGTCGCGGTTTTCGTGGATGTCAATGGCACCATCCACCGTGGCCCACGGCTTCGGCGTGTATGTGGCATGAATTTTGTAACTCTGCACCTGTCGCGGGCTGATCCGTGTAAACGAATTGTCGTTGTAGCCGAACATAAAATCGGCCCCGATGCGAAAAGTATCGGTGGGACGTGCCGACACGCCCAAGAGCAATTCGTTCTCATGGATGTCCGTCAGGTTTCGCGAAGTATCATTGCCAGCTTCGGGTACAGGGTTCGTTGGCGATCCTTCGATGATGGAGCCGTCGGCATTCAGTGTGCAACCTGCCGGCAGAGCGCCGGAAACTAGCGCACAATCACCGCGTGCAGCAAGGAAATCATTCCCGGCGTTCGCGGTAGCGCCGCCTGGAAAATAAACTTCGCCCGTATCGAACGTGGCACTAAAATCCGCGATGGTTCGGTCCGTATACGAGTACCCGATTCGCGCATTGACCCGGCGCGAAACCCGATACTGAAGCTCGACTATGTTCGACTTCATGTTCTGCCCCAGGAATTGCGAGACAAGCTCATTCACAATGTCCGCAGCAGATCCCGATGTGTGCTG